>DBTL01000020.1 GCA_002307035.1 Bacteroides sp. UBA1317 | reverse complement strand
GAACCAGCTGAGCTAAACGCCCGATACACTTCCGCTTCAAAAGCGATGCAAAGATACATCTTTTCCCGAAACCTCCAAAACTATTTCTTATTATTTTTCAACGACAGCTATTGATTTACAAATAATTTACTGATTATCAGGAGCATATAGATTAAAGAGAGAGCGCATACACTCAAAGAAAGTCTGCAGCAACGATATTTAAATATACAACGACTCCAGATTATAACTATTATCACAGACTACTTCATCCCCAGAACATACACAAATCGCTTATCATCAGAGAACTCTTCACAATATTCAAAGCCTTCCCAAACAAAGGATTTCAGATCTTCAGGCGCCTCTATCCTATTTTTCAAAATAAAACGGGCCATCTCGCCACGAGCCATTTTTGTATAAACTACAATGGTAGACAGTTTACCATTCTTCCATAGATGAAACTCTGGCATAACAACCTTAACATTCTTCAACACTCTGGGCCAATCGAACAAGCCCCTCATTTCATCGCTAGCCAAATAGACAAGTACCCCTCCATTCGCTTTTATCTCATTAATAAACAGATCCGTCAATCGAATTCGCCAATAAGAAAACAGCGTTTGCCCGCTAAAATCAGGCAGTACAACGTCACCTTCCAATCTGTATAAATGAATAGTATCTAATGGACGTAGCAGACCATAACAAAATGAAGTGAAACGCAAATGTTCCTGCGCATATAGAAAATCGATATCAGTGAAATCCTTTGGATTTAACCGCTTAAACACGATACCAGTATAAGCCAACAAAGCAGGGCAGTCAAATGCTTCCTGCGAATGAAAAGATTGATAACGTTTGTAATTCTCAATTGCAATTTTCGCATTGACACGCAGCAGACGCTCCAAGTCTTCAACAGAAAACTGACACATTTGCAATGCCACTTCTGATGCCTCTTTTATAAATAAGGGCACTGTCCGCAAAGGAACTTCTATAGCAGAAGTAGCATTCATTGTTTTAGCACAAGACAAAAGAATCAACATGGCTTACTTTAATCTATTATTAGTTATGCAAATGTATACTATTATTTCATTTGAAATATATAATTTGGATAAAACTTGTAAAATGGACTTCAACGCAAGGTCAATTAATAACATAAAATCAGGCTTTCAAACACTGGCTAACAGAGCAATTTCTCCTAGCAAAAATAAACATTTTTTATATTATTAAGAAACAGATCTCAATCTTTTTATGTAATTTTGCACGGAAAATATATACTATAATTTATGGAAACAGTTGTTAGTGGAATCCGCCCTACAGGTAATCTGCATTTGGGTAACTACTTTGGAGCAGTAAAGAGTTTTTTGCAAATGCAAAACGAATATAATTGTTACTTTTTTATAGCCGATTGGCACTCATTAACCACCCGCCCAAAGCCGGATAATATCATAAAAAGTGCACAAACAATTTTAGCCGAATATCTTGCATGTGGCATTGACCCAGAGAAGGCTACCATTTATATACAAAGTGATGTAAAAGAGGTACTTGAGCTCTATCTCTATCTCAACATGAATGCCTATTTAGGAGAAATGGAGCGTTGCACAACTTTCAAAGAAAAAGCTCGCAAACAGCCTGATAATGTAAATGCAGGACTACTTACTTATCCAACATTAATGGCTGCAGACATTCTAATTCACCGTGGAGTAAAAGTACCTGTGGGAAAAGACCAAGAACAAAACATGGAAATGACGCGCAAATTTGCTCGCCGTTTTAATGCTATCTATGAAACGGAGTTTTTCCCGGAACCAGCATCTTTTTCATTAGCCACCAAGGCATTAAAAGTTCCAGGACTAGACGGGTCTGGCAAAATGGGCAAATCAGAGGGTAATTGCATCTATCTCATGGACGATGCTGAAACGATCCGAAAGAAAGTAATGAAAGCTGTAACAGACTCAGGACCTACAGTACCAAACAGTGAAAAGCCAGAAGTAATCCAAAACCTCTTTACTTTTCTTGATATTGTTTCGACTAAAGAAACTTATGACTATTTCAATGAAAAATGGAATGATTGTTCCATTCGTTACGGAGATTTAAAAAAACAAATAGCCTTAGACATAACAGCATTCAATGCTCCGATTCGGGAACGTATTAAAGAATATTCATCCAACACTGATTTATTGGATAAAATAGCTAAAGCCGGCGCCGATAAAGCACGCGAAAGTGCTGCTAAAACTCTAAAAGAAGTGCGAGAGGTAATTGGCTTCCGCATCTAATCTATCAAAAAGGTCCTCGGCATCACGCCGAAGACCTTTACCACCAGTTAAACCCAATTAACACAAAACGAATTCACCATAAACAACGGTGTCTTCATAACAAATTTCAATTTTATACTCTCCTAGATCTTCGCCATCCAAAGTCACCGGAAGGATAGAAAGCGCTGTAGCAGAATATGCACATTCATACACAGCCTCTCCAGTATCAACGTTCGTTATTCGAACTGTAACATCTAAATCAGACAAAAAAGAAACTGATACAATCGTTCCTTCAATAGATGCTTCAATAGGAATAATGTAGGAAATGCTACTCTTTAATATAGGAGTATTTGACCTTTCAACCTGAAGTTTTATATCCCTAGATGTTTCTGGCATAGAAGCAGCATAGCCACTTAAACAAAAGAAGAAGAAAAGGAATAAGATATTTTTTTTCATAAGCCTAGGATTTTGATCAATATTTTGTTTGTCGGGAACAAAAGTAAGACTTAGAAAAATATAAAGCAAAAATAAGCACGGACAATCCAGAAGCGATTAATTGCCTTATTATCAGATAGATAGACTATTATAGAAGAAAGGAAACACGGACATTTAAAAATTTTTCAATATATCATTAAGCGTTCTACCATCATTAATGCCCATTTTATTTTTTCGAATACGCTCACGACGTTTATTTATAGTTGTCTTCTCTACGCAATAAATATCAGCAATATCAGATAATTTAAGCTGCATTTTTATAAGGCAACACAACCTAATATCTTCGACATCCAACAAAGGATATGCTTTTAGTAAGCGCAAAGTAAAATCGGCAAAAGCTATATTTGTATTTTCAACAAGAAACCCCCACTCTTCTTCGCTGATTTTAATACGCGATTTATTATCCGACTTATTGGGATACATCAAAGAATGAAGTTTAGGCACAACAATACTATTCATTTGTCGATAAAAAGCTTCACGAAGCTCAAGCAATTTCTTCTCTAAAGAAATAAATTCTGTTTCTGCTTGCAATTTTTCTATTTCTCTTTGGCGTATTAACTGCTGAGCATCATATATTTGTCGTTGCTTACGATTATAAAAGAAAGCATATAATACGCCTATGATAAAAAGTAAGATACTAACTATAAATAAAACAATATAAATAAACCGACTCTTAATAATAGCACTTTCTTTAAGCAAGTGATTCTCTTCTTTCAGTTTACTATGATGATATAGGTTTTCTAATTCAACTATAGCCGTGGTGTGGGTTTGGTCTTCAATGCTATCCCTATAAGCATTATATAATCTCATATACGAATAAGCCGAATCTGGTTTTCTTAATGCTTGATAAACCTCAGCCAGCGCATCACAAGTGCTAGCCTTTGTATAGAGATTATCACTTAATAAACTTTTGTTTAAATAGCAAAACGCAGAATCATATTGATGCATTTTATTATAGATGTCCCCCTTAGTAAAATACAATCCAGACTTATCCATAGCAACCAACAACGCACTATCCGCATATTGAATCGCTTTTGCATAATCCTGTTTACGCTTATAGATGCCACTAATATGATGATAAATACCAAGAGAGGCTGCTGGATAGCAAGCCTTAGCCATTTGTAAAGCCCTATATTGATAAACTATTGCACTATCTTCTTTTTGCAATCCCGAAAAAGCAAAACCCATGTTTTCCAAGGCGACACAAAGATAGAGGCTGTCATTCTTCAATGTAGCATAATGACATGCTTCACGATAAGCTTCCAGTTGATCTTTATAAAGCCATTGATCAGAGTATACCGTTCCCAGACCATTACGCACCATAAACTGGTATTTATATTCAGTACTGTTGCTAAGATAATCTTTAGCCTCAAGATAGAATTCTATAGCCTGCTCTGGATTTCTAAGCTGCTGAGACACTTTTCCTGCATAAAGACAAGCTTTTGCTGCGCGAATAGAATCAGTTGTTTTAGTGAAATAGCGTACTGCAATATCCACAAGAGTATCTTCACTTAAATCCATATTACACTTATCCATTGCTTGCGTCATAAGCAATGAATAAAAAGCATAATTTCGTTCCGACAAATTTTGATGAGGATTCTTAATTTGGCGCAATAGAGTTAAAACACTATCAGGATGCTCTTCAATAAGAGATTCTGCTTGATTAAGTAAAGCGCCTTTGTTACCACAGGAAGTTTCAGATAAAAGCAGCACACACAAGCAAAGAAAGCTAAAGAGGTGTAAATGATATCGCATTCTTATTTATGGTTAAACAAAAGGTCATTATCGGCCTTTCCCCTATACTTTTCTATTCTTAGTTACACAATAACATTATTTAAATAATTTATCGATTTCCTCTCCTTTGATAGTGTTTAATATCACAAAACCGTCGGGAGTATAATTAGGAGTTGAGCAAGCAAAAAGATTATCAACAAGATTCACCATTTCTTCATTGTTCAGAACTTGCCCATAGACAATGGCAGCAGCACGAGCCAAGATTAATGCAAGTATATTCTGTACTTCTTCTTTCACATCATTGCCTTTTTCCATCGCCGTATGCAACATGTTTTTAACTAATTGAACAGGATCTAAACCTTCGATGCCTGCAGGAATACCATTAATAGCATAGCTTCCTCCTCCCAAATTACTCAAGTCGAAGCCTACAGCCGATAAATCTTCCATAATGTGCTCTAAGACAGTCGCTTCAGAAGCAGGTATTTGCAATATCTCCGGAAAAAGCACTCCTTGTGACACACCTTTTCTCTGAGCTATTTGAGAAATATACCGATCATATAAAACTCGTATATGCGCACGATGCTGATCAATTATCATCAAGCCGGATTTCACAGAAGTAAGAATGAAGCGTCCTTTGAACTGCATGTGTTGCGCACTTCTTTCTACAATTGATTCATTTTCATAAAACGATGAAAAAGCATTTCCTTTCAAACCTTTATTAGATATAGAAAAGTCAGGCGCAATTTCTTCTTCCAAATCAGGTTGCATATCATTTACCTTGCTCGCCTTTTCAAGCCCTCCATACAGCCCTTCCCAATTCACACTTGGTCGTGAATATGCTCCTCCGGAAGGTTTAAAAGGATTAAAATCCGTATTATAATGAACTTTGGGAGGCTCAGTCGGTTTATTCTGTTCAAATACAGGAATATCAGGCATCCCTTCCGTATCAAAGTCTATAGAAGGAACAGCATTAAACTTTCCGAGCGATTCCTTTACTGCTGCCGACAAAATCTGCCATATAGCTTGTTCATTTTCAAATTTGATTTCGGTCTTGGTTGGATGAATATTCACATCAATATTAGCTGGGTCAACATCAAAATACAGAAAATACGAAACTTGCTCACCCACAGGAATCAGTTGTTCGTAAGCATCAGTTACGGCTTTATGAAAATATGGATGCCTCATATAACGATCGTTTACAAAAAAATACTGATGAGCTCCTTTCTTCCTCGCAGTTTCAGGTCTGGCAACAAAGCCCGATATCTTCACCATTGTAGTATCAACCTCAACCGTAAGCAATTGCTGATTTAGCTTCTTGCCAAAGATGGCAAGAATACGTTGGCGTAAGGGAGCTACCTGAAGGTTAAACAGCTCAGCATCATTGCTATATAAAGAAAAAGCCACATCCGGATGCACCAATGCTATGCGTTCAAATTCAGTTAGAATATTACTGAGCTCGGTAGAATTGGCCTTCAAAAACTTTCGACGAGCTGGAATATTAAAAAATAAATTTTTAATAGAGAAATTACTTCCTTTAGGACAAGATATAACTTCCTGACTCTCCACCTTAGACCCAGCTATCACTATTTTTACCCCTAAATCATCAAATTCCCGGCGGGTCTTCAACTCTACTTGAGCTACTGCAGCAATAGAAGCTAAAGCCTCACCCCGAAACCCCATTGTTCTCAAAGCAAACAAATCCGAGGCTTCACGTATTTTCGAAGTGGCATGCCGTTCAAATGAAAGACGAGCATCCGTTTCAGACATCCCTTTACCATCATCAATAACCTGAATCGACGTTTTGCCTGCGTCAGTTACTAAAACATGAATATTCCGTGCGTCTGCATCAATAGCATTCTCTACTAATTCTTTTATTACCGATGCAGGACGCTGTATCACCTCTCCGGCTGCAATTTGGTTTGCCACCGAATCGGGTAAAAGATGAATAATATCGCTCATAAAACCTGAATTTCAATCCATACGCCTTCAAAAGAAAAGAGGCAAAAAGATCTATTAAATAAACCAAAAACTTCTCTATTTACACACAAACTATCAGAGTGCCCAGCTACCGGACTGAAGATAATGCCAAATATAAAGCAACAAAGCAATTACGATGAGTACAACTCCGATATGTAACGGTTTTCGTTCACTTTCTTTGCGTCGTTTAAGATGCGTGGTTCCTTCAATAAACTTTCCTCTAATATCTTCAGGAGAAAAGTCCTTTTTAGGTAATAGTCCCAGCTCTCGTTTAGCATCCTCTTCCATTTTATTGAGTTTTTCCTTCCGCTCATCAGCATAAATATACTGATGATTGAAGCGACGAGGCTTCCTGACACCGAACATTCCCATACTTAATTTGATTTAGATAATTCTCGCTTTGGCGAAGTTACAGGTTTTCTACTGGTTTTACGCAATGTCTCCCCTGTTTTTTTGCCTCGCCAATCAAAGATGTCTTGCTTATTTCGTGGTCTAATGTAATCAAACCAAACAAAAGTAGGTAACTTCATTTTATCAGCAGGAATTTGGTCCATCGGATAAAGAGTCCCGTTCGATTTCGGGCTCATTACCATTTTATCCATTTTACGCTCTTCCAAATAAAGATTCAATAGGCTCGTTTCCGAAGTGTTCATTCCAATCATCGTACTGTCCTCTTCCTGAGGATAAAAGATCACTAAAACATTGCCTATTACATCTATTTTACGCATCTCCCCCTTTTGAAAATAAGCTTTCATTTCTTTACCAGACACCTGATTATAATGAAGAGAGTCTTTCATTTCGACTGTCAGGGCCTGATTTATGATATGAGCCCAATCAATAGTACTGTCATTCATGTATACCTTGATCTCTTCACCTAACAACTGCTGCTTTTCATTCCACAAAATGGGGTCATGATACATTGTCAAACAAGAATCCTTCGACGAAAAAACCAGTGAATCACAGACACCCTGCACATCACTACGGTATATACGTGTTTTATGATAAGCCCTCATCTCGCGATACATCGAATCAGTATTCAAATAGTATGTATTCATCCTCAATGTATCAGCATGTATAAAAAGACTATCTCCCTGTGAATAATCAATAGCAACAGCCTTCTTCGTAGCCCAAGCATTTGACTTCAATTCATCATAGAAACAATAATCACGAGTCAGCATATTTTTATTTATGGTATCCTTCATTATCACATTATCAAAGGCCTCTCCGTATCCAGCCTTTCGATCGTAAAACAAACTATCACCAACTAGTCTTTTACCTTCATTAGTCAACACAGAGCGATCCAATAATTCAGCCTGATCCTTTACCGTATTATAAATTCCTCGTTCAGAATAAATGTGATTTTTCTCATTAATAATATTTGAAGGGCCTAATATCTTTGCTATTTTTGTATCAGTACTGTACTTAAGCGTATCCGAAGTTAACGTAAAACGAGGGTTAGCCAATTTTACTTCATGATTGAAAACAGCCAATTTAGTAGCCGGGCTGTATTCTCCCCAATCAGATGTAAGCACATTCTCTTCATCAGTAAGCATACCTCCTTCAAAATAATAACCTAAATTATAAAGACGGTCATAATTTAAACTATCTGTAGTAAGTGTTGTCTTTCGATTAATCATCTTTACATTCTCACGAAGCATAGCCAATTGTGCCATTCCATCATAAAAAAGATAATCGCCATAGATAAACAAAGTATCACCTTGCTCCATACGGACATTGCTAAAAGCCTCTACTGAATTTGTCTTCTCATAAATCAAGGCACTATCGCAGTACATATACATACTATCATGACGCAGTTTTACGGAGCCGACAAGTACTTGCACGTCAGGTCGTAACATTTTATCTGCTTGTGCCTCATCAGCATGCAGAAGATCAACTCTCGTTTTCTTCTTCTCTAGTTTCTTATCTTTCTTTGCACCAACAGCACCCCTGTTCGCCTCCGCCTTACTTTTTTCCGAAACCTGCTTCTTTTTAACAGGCTTCACTTGTGCTATGAGACATAAGCCAAACAGGCATAGAAAACCCGTAAGGAGAAATCTATGCCTGATAGGAAAATGATATTTTCTATTCATTATCAGCATACAAAAGATATATTATCAATCTTTTATCCAACCTGGATACTTAAAAGAACAATTTTTCCAATTATCGTTAATCCTCACATAAGTATGCTTTTGTTTCTCCAAAATCCATTTGTGAAGCATTTCTTCTCTACGCTTTTCTATAACTATATCCTTTAGGCTCTGGTAGTCATCGGTAATTGTCGCTTTATGCCCATTAACTCTTGTTTTCAACTTCACAATGGCACAAACTTCTTTTCCATCCTTTTCATTCACTAAGGTGAATGCTTTAGATATTTCGCCTACGTTTAGTTTATCTACAACTTTAGCTATTTCTTGCGGCAATTGCTGCATTTCAAACTTAGAAGTATTAGTATTAGGATTAGGCATCAAACCATGATTATTGCGAGTATCTTTATCCTGCGAAATAACTGAAGCAGCCTCATCGAAAGAAAATTTGTTTTTACGTATATCATCAGCTATTGAATCGAGTTTTAGTGTAGCAGAAGAGAGCTCTTTATAAGAAACTTTGGGCTTAACCAAAATATGGCGAGTATTAATACGATCACCACGTTTTTCTATAAGTTGGATAATATGAAAACCAAATTCAGACTCTACTATCTTAGAGACTTTCTTGGTATCCTGAAGATTAAAAGCAACATTTGCGTATTCAGGAACAAGTTCTCCACGGCCCTTAAATCCAATCTCACCACCACGCATTGCCGATCCTTTATCTTCCGAATAAAGTAAAGCTAACGTCGAAAAGTCCATTTCACCCTTATTTATGCGATCGGTATACTCACGCAACTTCCTTTTCACATCCTCTATTTCATCTATTGGAATTTTAGGTTGCAAAGTAATGATCTGTACTTCTACCTGAGTGGGTATATAAGGAATACTGTCTTGAGGAATGTCTTTAAAATAACGTCGAACTTCTGCAGGAATCACTTTAATTTCACCAACAAGCTTCTGTTGCATCTTCTGCACAGTCAAACCATCACGCACATTCTCCCGCATAGTTTCACGTATTTGAGTCGATGTTTTATTAAAATACTCTTCCATCTTTTCCTTTGAGCCCATCATCTGAATGTACTGATTGGTCATCATCTCAACACGCTGAATTACCTCGGATTCGGAAACATCAATACTATCAAGAATTGCCTGATGTAAAAAGAGTTTCTGTGTAGCTAGTTCCTCAGGAATGACGCAATAAGGATCTCCATCAAATTTCCGTCCTTCATACTGAGCATTCATCCGTGCCTCTTCTACGTCGGATTTGAGAATTGCCTCATCACCAACAACCCAGACGACCTCGTCAATCACATTGTCTTGTCCATATACCGTTGAACCAGCAACAAGTATCAAGGCGAATAAAACAACAAACCGAAAGTTCACAAACTTCTTCATTCTTTGTATTTAATAATTTATAATTTTTTTATCACTCATTGCTTGTTGATACAAATCGTCCTTTACCTTTTTCATGAAATCAACCTGTTTCTTATTTACAAGCATATCTTTTACTTCAAACTTAGCAAGCTCATAAGGCTCCTGTTCTCCTGATTTGCGATAGTCACTCACATTCAGAAAATAATAATACGCAGTGTCTTTCAATTCAACCTGACGATTGAAACGCAAATAGCTCTCCGGATCCAAGACCTTAAGTGGCATCCTATCCAAAAGATCAGATGTCGGCACCCATTTATCATAAAAATAGTCGTAACTAACAGCATTCTGCAGACTATATTTCTCTAAATGATCTATGGCTTCACTTGTTTCCAACTTATACCATTTACGTACTCTATTTACTTGGGGAGCTGTCAATGGCACCTTTACAAACAATCCTTTAATCAGCGAATGCTCCAGAATAAATAGATTCCTATTTTTCTCATAGTAATCAATCATCTCCTGTTCCGAAAACTCATCCACTAATTTCTGATTGATAAGTTCCTGCTGATAAGTATGCATTATCAGGGTTTTTCTATAGTTTTCTACTAATTCATCAATCTCGTTATTCTTCGGAATATTACTCTTAGCTTTACTGTACAACAAAACATCTTCCGCCCAGTTACGAATATAATGCTTGGCAAAAAGTAAGCTATCATCTTTGGACAAACCCGCAGGGATAGCCATATGCAAATCTTCTTTGTATAAAAAGTTCCCATCAACCTCTACTAAAGGCGTCTTCCCTGTATGATCGTCCTTACGCGTGCATGACCCGAAAGAAGAAACAAAGATTAGTAAAGAGACAACAATCTTCATTATAACTGAATTATACTTAATATAATATACGAAGATAATGTAATAATTGCTTGCTTCAGTGATTATTAACTGTTTTTAAAACCTCTTGGTTTATTTCAACCTTACTTTTCGCATGCAAATGCTCCATCCATAATGATTCAAGGTATTCTTGATAATCAACGACCAAAGGTCCCCTAACATCGTTATAACTATCCGGACCTTTCACCTTCTCTCCGAGAACAGTGGTATACGGAAAAGCCTCCAAAGGTACAAAATCTCCTTTTTTAAAAATAATTTTATCGACATATTTATTACTTCCCTCAACAAAAAGGCCTTGTTCCAACTTTATTTCGGAAACCGACGTTCTATTAAATGTCTTTAAGATTACATCAGACCACTGTTCATATGGTAATTTTCTTACCAATTTCTTGGCTTTCTTAGCTATTTTCTTGTTTACGGAATGCAGCACCAAGCCTTTATAGCGAGGCTTTTCCCAGAAGTAGTTTTCTTTATGTGTTTTAAAAAAAGCTCTTAACCCTACTTCATCATTAGAAGCTGGTTCCCATATCTCCCGATTGCTAATCTCAAACAGTAAGATACCATCCCTATACTCCTGCATTAAATACCGAAAATCGGGATACTTCATCTCTAAACGCTCATTTTCATAATCAAGCATGGATTTAGTAACAAAATGGCTCAACTGTTTTCTAATTTCCTGAGGATGTCCTTCAGCAAAACGCTCAAAATCAACACCTGTATAAACGCATCCATCGATAGTGAAAAGAACTTTATCCGTTTTTCCACGAGTATATAGTTCTTGTATATTTTCTTCTTTTGAAATATAGTGATATTCCATTTTCAGCTTTTCAACCAAAGCCTCAGCGCCTTTATCTTCTCCATATTGACGGGTAAGACGTCTGATAATTTCACCACGAACCTCTTTAAAGGGAGGAATATCTCTCGTCTCTAGTACTTTAACAATATGCAATCCTTTGGGGGTAAAGAAAGGTTTAGATAATTCATCTTTTCTCATAGAAAAAACGACTTTCTCAAATTCTTCAGGCATTTGCAACCATCCTACCCAAAACGATTTCCTTTCATCGGAATACTGATTAACATACTTGGCAAAATCTGACAGTGAGTCTTTCACCAAAACATCGTAAATAGAATCCATCAAAAACTGCGCACTTCTAAGCTCTTGGGCAGAGGCGTTTTGAGGAAGATATTTAAAGATCTGCGCAACCAAAACCTGCCCTGTACGAGAATTCTTCTTCATCTTTTCATATACCCGATTCGCATATTCATCTTCAGCTATTTCATCAGTAAGATACGATTTAGCCAACTGGCGACGGTAACCGGCTAGCTCATCTCGAAAAGCACGAGTCGTGTCGATTCTGGCAGCTTCAGCTGCTGCGACTTTTAATTTAAAATCAACAAAAAGTGCTACGTATTCACGTATATTCTTATGCTCATCCTCATTAAAACGTCTGTTTTTATTATAACTATATTCAAATTCAGAACGAGTTATATCCCTATTGTTTATTCGCATCAATACAGGATCTTGCTGTCCCATGACATATATGCTTAAGATACTTAACAGAAACGACAGAAAGAATATTTTCATACAATGGTTTATTTATACACGAGCAATGGAATGATAAAGAAACAAAGATAAAAGAATAAAATCGAATAATAAAAAGAAGGCACAAAAACACAAAGTTTTGTTATCTATAAACTTTATGCATTTGCACCTTCCTTAAAAGTTATCTAAAGTGACCTCTACTCCGGACGACTATAATTAGGGGATTCACTTGTTATAGTCACATCATGTGGGTGGCTCTCCATAACACCGGCATTGGTGATACGAGTGAATTTTGCCTCATGAAGTTTATCAATATTTGCCGCACCACAATATCCCATACCAGCGCGCAAACCACCTGTAAGCTGATAAATCACCTCATAAAGGGTGCCTTTATAGGGCACTCGGGCAGCAATTCCTTCTGGAACAAGCTTCTTTACATCAGTTTCTCCGCTTTGAAAGTAACGATCTTTAGAACCATTCTCCATCGCTTCAAGCGATCCCATCCCCCTATAAGACTTAAATTTTCTTCCATTAAATATAATGGTTTCACCTGGGCTTTCTTCTGTTCCGGCAACCAAAGAACCTATCATCACGGAGCATCCTCCGGCAGCAAGCGCTTTCACTACATCACCAGAATAGCGTAGTCCGCCATCAGCTATTAAAGGAACGCCAGTTCCTCTCAACGCTTTAGCAACTTCATAAACGGCAGAAAGCTGAGGAACTCCCACTCCTGCAACAACACGAGTCGTACAAATCGATCCAGGCCCGATACCCACTTTCACACCATCAGCACCCGCTTCAGCTAACATCTTAGCAGCATCACCAGTTGCAATATTACCTACCACAATATCAATATTCGGAAAACGTTTTTTTGATTCAATCAGCACATCAACAACACCTTTTGAGTGTCCATGAGCCGTATCAATAACAATAGCGTCAGCTCCTGCATCAACCAATGCTTGCATACGCTCAAAAGTATCAGAAGTAACACCAACACCTGCTGCAACCCTCAATCGACCTTTAGCATCTTTGCAAGCCATAGGTTTGTCTTTTGCTTTGGTTATATCCTTATAAGTAACCAAACCAATCAATCGGCCTTCTTTATCAACAACAGGAAGTTTCTCTATTTTATATCGTTGAAGAATTTGCGCAGCAGATTCAAGATCAGTAGACTGATTTGTCGTAACCAAGTTATCCTTCGTCATTACTTCGTCAATATGCTTGTCCATATCTCTCTCGAAACGAAGGTCTCTATTTGTGACAATACCAACCAAGAAGCGATCATCATCCACCACTGGGATGCCACCAATTTTATACTCTGCCATAAGAGCAAGAGCGTCATAAACAGTAGAACCTTGTTTGATAGTTACCGGATCATAAATCATTCCATTTTCAGCACGCTTCACAATAGCAACTTGCTTCGCTTGATCTTTGATGGACATGTTTTTATGGATCACTCCGATGCCTCCTTCGCGTGCTATGGCAATAGCCATCTTAGCTTCGGTAACAGTATCCATAGCGGCCGTAACAAATGGGACTTTTAACTCAATGTTTCGTGAGAACTTTGTCGAAAGATCGACAGTGCGGGGTAAAACTTCAGAATAGGATGGAATTAACAAGACATCATCATAAGTCAATCCATCCATAACAATCTTATCAGCAATAAATGACATAGGGCTATGCGTTTAAAATTTATTGCGTGCAAATATACGGTTTTTATTCAAGTCTATGATCTTAATCGACTTGTTTTTTTGCTCCAAGCCATAAAAAAAGAAGAAACCGACCATTCGCAGTGGCATCGGATATCTCCGTGCCTCTTAGCAAATCGCCGGCTTCTTCAATTCATTATAAGTTTAGTTTGCCATTTCCGAGAAGAATTTAATCCGCACTAACCGCACTTCTTCCTCCGTGTAATCATCACCAAGCTCTGCGATAGCATCCTCTATTTTATCGGTAGTCGATTCTTTAAAATAATCATAAATGTCGAGCATGTGATCTTCATCCATTATTTCATCTAAGAAATAATCGATATTCAATTTTGTTCCCGAATAAACAATTGCTTCGACCTCATCTAGCAAATCACTAAATTCAATACCCTTTGAAAGAGCAATATCATCCAAAGCCACTTTACGATCGATAGATTGAATGATTGAAACTTTCAACTTCGATTTATTAGCAACTGTGCGCACCCGAAGATCTTCAGGACGTTCTATTTCATTCTCTTCGCAGTGCTTCTTTATTAGTACGCAGAAATCTTCACCATAACGTTTGGCCTTTCCCGCACCTACCCCAGGTATATTTTGCAATTCATCCTGCGTAACCGGATAGATAGTAGCCATCGCTTCAAGAGAAGGATCTTGAAAAATAACATAAGGCGGAACGCCTAATTTTTTAGATAGTTTTTTCCTTAAGTCTTTCAACATTGAATACAATGCCGGATCGACAGCGCAAGAGCCTCCACCTCTTGTTGGCGCTTCTTCTTCAACTTCATCAAAATCATTATCTTCAGTAATTTTGAAAGACTTAGGGTGTTTTAGGAACTTATGCCCGGCTTCGGTAACCTTTAGGGTTCCGTAGTTTTCGACATCTTTACTCAAATAACCGGCAATAAGTGCTTGCCTAATAACAGCATTCCATGTTTTATCTTCTTCACCCATTCCTGAGCCAAAAACTTCAAGGTCTTCATGAAGATGCGCCTGCACTTCAGAAGTTTCTTTACCTTGCAATATATCAATAATATAGTCTGCTTTAAAATTCTCTTTAACAGCGATAATCGCTTCAATCACAGCACATAACGAATCTTGAGCCTCCACTTGCTTTTTTGGGTTTAAACAGTTGTCACAATTTCCACAATTTTCTTCCGTATATTCTTCGCCGAAGTAGTGTAATAACGACTTACGACGGCATACGGAAGACTCAGCATACGCAGCAGTCTCGAGCAGAAGCTGCTTGCCTATTTCCTGTTCTGCCACAGGTTTTCCTTGCATAAACTTTTCCAGTTTCTGCAAGTCTTTATTCGTATAGAAGGTTATACATTGTCCTTCACCACCATCTCTACCGGCGCGTCCGGTTTCTTGATAATAACCTTCCAGACTTTTAGGTATATCGTAATGAATAACATAACGCACATCAGGCTTATCTATGCCCATTCCAAATGCTATAGTAGCCACTATAACGTCTATCTTCTCCATCAAAAAGTCATCCTGATTCTGGGTTCTTGTTGCAGAATCCATCCCGGCATGGTAAGCTCTTGCATTGATTCCATTTGCCTGAAGAATTTGAGCAAGTTCTTCTACTTTTTTCCGGCTCAAGCAATAGATGATACCTGACTTTTCATTATTATTCTTGATGAATTTTATTATCTCCCTGTCTATATTAACTGTTTTAGGACGAACTTCGTAATATAAATTAGGGCGATTAAATGAAGATTTAAAGACTTTTGCATCTACCATCCCCAGGTTCTTCTGAATGTCATGCAAAACTTTAGGAGTGGCCGTTGCCGTCAACGCAATAACCGGCGCCTTACCTATCTCATTAATAATAGGGCGAATGCGACGATATTCCGGACGAAAATCATGTCCCCATTCCGAAATACAATGAGCTTCATCTACTGCATAAAAAGAAATTTTCACTTTACGCAGGAATGCCACATTTTCATCTTTAGTTAAAGACTCGGGTGCGACATAAAGCAATTTTGTTTTTCCAGAGAGAATATCAGACTTTACCTGATCAATGGCCGACTTATTTAACGAAGAATTAATAAAATGAGCAATGCCGTCTTCTTCACTGAAATTTCGCATTGCATCTACTTGATTCTTCATTAAAGCAATCAATGGAGAAATAACAATGGCGGTACCTTTCATTGTTAGCGAAGGTAACTGATAGCATAGAGATTTGCCTCCGCCGGTGGGCATGAGTACAAAGGTATCGTTACCATCAAGCAAATTCTGAATGATAGCTTCTTGATTTCCTTTGAATTTACCAAATCCAAAATACTTCTTCAGTTGGTCCGTTAAATTAATCTTCCCTGCCATTACATTAGATTGTTTTGTTCTATTTCAAACTTTAACTCTCACTCTTACTTCTTGAAGAGTGACAAACAAAGTTATAACAACTTATTAAAAATCAAGTAAATCCAAGCTAATATTTTCAAGGGAAAACCAAAACATCCATTTATTTCTTGCACTATTGCTTGTTTTATGCCGTTTGCAGTCTTATCATATTGGATTTATCAAGTTGCGCTTTTGCATAGCTCAGCGTTACCTCATATTCCTTCTGGTCTTGCGACGGTATTTCAAACATCACATCCATCATAATTGTCTCCACAATAGAGCGCAACCCGCGAGCCCCTAATTTGTACTCCACAGCCTTATCCACGATATATTCAAATACTTCTGCCTGAAAAGTAAGGTTCACACCATCCATCTCGAACAATTTAACGTATTGCTTAACAATGGAATTTTTCGGTTCAGTAAGAATAGAGCGAAGAGCCGACCTATCAAGCGGTTCTAAATAAGTGAGAACAGGCAGACGTCCTATAATCTCCGGAATCAAACCAAAAGATTTCAAATCTTGAGGAGCAATATACTGCATCATATTGCTCTTATCAATAGTAGTATTCTTTTGAGAAGCTCCATATCCAACCACGTGTGTGTTCAGTCGCTGTGCTATTTTCTTTTCTATACCATCAAACGCTCCGCCACAAATGAACAAAATATTCTTCGTATTCACGGCGATCATTTTCTGATCGGGATGTTTGCGTCCTCCTTGGGGAGGTACATTAACAACCGATCCTTCCAATAACTTCAACAAGCCCTGTTGCACACCTTCACCACTTACGTCGCGGGTAATGGAAGGATTATCTCCCTTACGGGCTATTTTGTCTATTTCGTCAATAAAAACAATTCCCTGTTCAGCCTCGGCCACATTGTAATCGGCCACCTGAAGCAAGCGGGTAAGAATACTTTCAATATCCTCCCCAACATATCCGGCCTCAGTCAGCACTGTAGCATCAACAATGGTAAACGGTACATGTAGCAATTTTGCTATGGTACGAGCCAATAGTGTCTTGCCCGTTCCAGTGCTACCTACCATAATAATGTTTGATTTCTCTATCTCCACATCATCTTTGCTGTCCTTTTGTAACAAACGCTTGTAGTGGTTGTACACCGATACAGAAAGAAAACGCTTGGCATCATTTTGCCCAATAATATATTGATCAAGAAAGGCTTTTATTTCAAGAGGCTTGGGCAGCTCCTTCATATTTAGTTTTTTACCACCTGCCGCAGCAGAGGCATCCAAAGCTTCCCTTGTTATCTCATAGGCTTGAGTGGTGCAACTGTCGCAAATGTATCCGTTCATGCCCGTGATAAGAAAGTTTACCTCGCTCTCTAGACGTCCACAAAAGCTACATCTTTTCTTGCCGTTTTTCGTTATTTTTGATTCATCCATCTTTATTCGCTAACAGGTTTTCTAACCAATACTTCGTCTATCATACCATAGTCTTTGGCCTCAACAGCTGTCATCCAATAATCACGATCTGAATCCGCCCATACTTTATCAAAATCCACGTGTGCGTGATTAGCAATAATCGTATAAAGCTCCTTTTTCAACTTCATAATTTCACGAGCAGTAATCTCAATATCCGAAGCTTGCCCTTGAGCTCCTCCCATCGGTTGGTGAATCATCACTCGTGAATGTGTTAGTGCAGAACGTTTTTTATCTGCTCCGGCCACTAATAAGACAGCAGCCATAGAGGCTGCCATACCGGTACAGATCGTAGCCACGTCACTCGTAATAAATTGCATGGTATCATAAATGCCAAGACCTGCAGTGACTGAGCCACCGGGAGAGTTAATATAAATAGAAATGTCTTTTCCCGGATCCACAGAGTCCAGATACAGCAATTGAGCCTGAAGCGTGTTTGCCGTATAATCATCGACTTGTGTACCGAGAAAAATGATACGATCCATCATCAAACGAGAGAATACATCCAGTTGAGTTACATTCAATTGTCTCTCTTCAAGGATATAAGGATTCAAGTATCCTGCTTGCGATTTTATAACATCATCTAGCACCAAACTATTTATTCCTAAGTGCTTGGTTGCATATTTTCTGAAATCATCCATAAGTTATCCGTATTATATTGTTAGTACAATGTGAATACAAAGAAACAAAAAAGAACACAGAGACACAAAAGGACAGAGTTATAATTAATAAAAAAATCTCTGCGACCTTGTGTCTCTGTATTCTTTGATATCCGATATTTGGATATATTTATTTAAATAGTTGGCTGAAATCTTCCACAGAAACAACCTTATTTACCAAAGTCACTTTGTTTTTCAACGCCACAGAAAGCTTAGTATCTACCACGCGGTTTACCAGGCCATCAATGCTTTCTTTCTTCTTCAGCATCTCTTGAGCATAATTATCAAGAAGATCATCAGGAACAGTGAGCATGCCATATTGAGCAAACTGTGCTTTAGTAGCATCTTTTGCCATTTGAAGAACATCATTTTGTTCTACCTTAATATCAAATTCTTTCACTAGTTGTTCTTTAGCCAAATGCCAAGTCAATTCCTCGATGCTATTATCGTAGTTTTCATCCACAAAGCTTTCTCCTTTGTCTGAATTATTCAACAGCATAATACGTTTCAGCAAAGCTGTAGGAAATTCGATTTTACCCAACTTTTCAAGCAGGTTCTTACGAAAATCAATAAGAAATTTATAATCACTATCAGCAACAAATTGAGCCGCAATGCTTTCCTTTACCTTTGCACGAAATTCTTCTTCAGTTGTAACGACCTCTTTACCCAGAACCTGATCGAAAATTTCCTGATTCAGTTCTCCTTCTACGAAACGAGTAATCTCTGCTATCTGGAAGCTGAAATCAGCTTTTATCTCTGCAGCAGCTTCTTTTTCTATTTTCAAAAGTGAAGCTATTTCAGTATCATGCCCGTCATAAGCCGTATTAGGGTTAAAGACCAACACATCATTCACCTTTGCATTCGCAAAGATCGCTTTCTGAGTATCATTCTTTATATAGGAAGGCATCAACACTGCGCCTTCTACCTGAATGCCACCCTCTTTTATATTACCATTCTCATCAAGTTCGGCGATCAAACCTTTCAACATATCATTTTCTTGATAAACATCAACCTGATCATATCGCCCACTACGTTGAGTGTATGCTTTCACCTGTTTGTCAACCATTTCAGCCGTCACATCAACAGTGTAATAGTCTACTTTATCTTTAGCAGATACTTCCGCCTTAAATTCAGGAGCCAATGCAATGTCGAACAAAAACTCGAAATCTTCCATTGTATCAAAATCAACCACAGGCTGCTTATCTTCGTTAGGCATCGGTTCGCCAAGAATATTCAATTCATTCTCTTTGATATATCCATAGACCTTTGCTGAAAGCAATTTGTTAACCTCTTCAGCAACAACTGATTTACCATACATTTTCTTCACCAGACTTGCCGGAACCATTCCTTTACGGAACCCGGGCACTTGTGCTTTCTGACGAAAAGACTTCAGCGACTTGTCTACTTGTTCCTGATAGTCGGCTTTCTCAAGCTTTACTGTAAGCAATGCACTTACTTTGTCAATGTTTTGTAATGAAACGTTCATTCTGACAATTATTTATTTGATTTATACTTTGTTCGATACTCAAATTGAGGGTGCAAAATTAGTGCTAATCTTTCAATTATCAAATAAGATTTATGAATTATTTGTATTTCAACCTTTTTGATAGATAACTTCCAATGCCTGAGGGTTTAAGATATGAATCTCTCTATCCTTTACTTCAATCAAATTATCCGACTCAAAACTCTTTAAAACTCTAATTGCATTCTCTGTGCTAACAGAAGCAAATTCGGCTATATCCTTTCGAGACATGAATTCAAACACATTGCTTTCGTCTGTCCTGAAAGAATCAAGATATAACAAAGCACGAGCCATCTTTCCGTGCATTTGTTTATATAAATGGCTATGTAATAGTGAAAAAAAACTATTCTCTAAATCACTGTATCGCTGTATAAGTTGGAAACTGATGCCCGGATTCTCTTGAATCAGTTGCAATAAGTATTCTCTGTCGAATAAACATAACGTAACCGGACCTAAAGCCATGGCTGAATAATTGCTTACCTTATTATTAAATAAGCCCGACAACGCAATAAAATCCCCTTGCCCCACTATTCGTAGGTTCGTATTCCTTCCCGATATTCCTTCTATGAATTCTTTCACAAAGCCATGGAGAATAAACATGACAGATGGAGCAAAGCTACCTTGTTTATTGATAATATCTCCTTTTTGAAAAGTTATCTGCCGCTTATGAGCTTCCAATTCGCGAAGTTTTTCATCGGAGAGGTTAGCAAAACAGGTTGCACCAAGTTTTATAACAGGAAAACGCAAAGATAATTCCGTCTTATTCATAATCGAACTTTTTATAACCATTTACTTAACGATTACAAAAATACGAAATTATCTTGGTTTAACTAATCAGGCCGTGCTATCTTATCCATCGTACGTGTGGAATTAAAAGGAAGCTTACATAATTGCATTCCGTGGTAGCGAATAATTTAGCGCATGCCCAGAGTCACAACATGGGGATGTTGTTGGTTAAGTCATGGGGATGTTTTGCATAATAACATCCCCATGTTTTGAGGTAATAAAAGCCATCTTCAAAGAAGAAGAAACATGCAATCAAAAAAAAGTTATCTGCTTATTTAGTCTTTAATAAATAAATCAAGCAACTTCTCTAAGGGGCAAAACTTAGTCATTGAGGACTGAAACAAGTTAAAACCGACAAACCCGGCTAAGAACAGCCATTCTATGGCTACAAAATAGGCTAGAAGAACACTCGTTAAAACGAGTGTTCCAGCTACGAATCTGATAATCCGTTCTTTCATATTCTACATCATTTTTGAGAACCCCTCTACACTCAACACAAAACCTCTGACAGGAAAAGACGTATTGCAATCTGCATTGCAACGATTAATGTTTTCCAACGCTTTTAGAGCCGATTCAGGATCTGTAAAGCTAAACAGAACGATAGAATTAGCTTTCCCGTTGTCCGAACCAAACCAACCTACATTGTAACCACGTTTCTTGTATCCTGTGATATCGCTCACACTGAAGATGCTCACACCTGCACTTTCGAGCAATTTAGCTACTTCTTCCTGATATTCTTTGATACTTACTACAACCAATAGTTTCATAACCTTTTCTTATTTAATTGTTTTTCTCAACATTTTGAAATAAAGCAACGGTACAACCCCAAGTGTAAGGATAGTCGATGTGATTGTTCCTCCCATCAACGAAATGGCTAGTCCTTGAAAAAGAGGATCAAACAAGATAACGATGGCACCCAACACTACCGTACCTGCTGTAAGAAGAATAGGCAACGTACGCACCGCACCAGCTTCCAGAATAGCTTGCTTGAGCGGAATACCCTCCTTAAGGCGAATATTGATGAAATCAATAAGCAAAACAGAGTTCCTCACCATAACACCCGCCAAGGCAATGAAGCCGATCATGGATGTTGCACTGAAATAAGCTCCCATTATCCAATGCCCCAATACTATCCCAATCAAGGAAAGCGGTATGGCAGCGAGCATCACGATAGGTACAAGGAAGTTTTGAAACCAACCCACAATGAGCAAATAAATAATCAATATTGCAATGGCAAAGGCTATGCCGAGGTCACGGAACACTTCGTAAGTGATTTGCCACTCACCATCCCACTTCATCGAATAGTTATCTTCATTTTCAGGTTGCGAATTACTCAGTACACTAAGCTCATAACCCTCAGGGAGTTTCACCTCTTTGAGCTTCTTGTTCACATCCATCATCGCATACACGGGACTTTCTAATGCCCCCGCCAGATCGGCAGTAACCATCACTAACCTTTTCTGATCCTTACGCCAGATGCTCTTCTCTTTTACTTCTTCCTTCACTTCGGCTATATCACCTAATTGAACGACCTGTCCACTCATGCTCTGTATAGGAAGGCTTTTCAATGCTTCCACCGATGACTTGTCCGAGTTATTCATCTCCAGACGAATGGGGATGGGCGACAACGAATTTTCTTTATGTAATACACCTACATCTTTACCTGAAATAGCTGCTCGTAGGTTTTCAGTAACTTTAGCCGGAGCTACTCCCCTGAGCATCGCTTTTTCTTTATCTACTGCAAAGCGAAGTGCTTGCTGATCATCCTCTATCAAAACATCAGTGTCTACAATACCTTCGGTTTGACTCAATATGTTTTTGATCTGGCGGGCTACTTTAATTTGTTCCTCGTAATTAGGACCATATACTTCGGCTACAATTGTAGATAAAACAGGAGGTCCGGGTGGGACTTCTACTATCTTAGCGTTGGCATTCCAGCGAAGAGCAATCTCCTGAATCGGTTTACGCATCTTCTTAGCAATGTCATGACTTTGGATTTTACGGTCACCCTTATCCGTGAGGTTCACTTGGATATCGGCCACATTTTCTCCCTTTCTCAAATCATAATGACGCATCAAGCCATTGAAACTGATAGGTGCAGAAGTACCTACATAAGTTTGATAATTCACTACCTCGGGCTGAGTGGCCACAAAAGCGGCTATCTCTTTGGTCACAGCATCCGTTTGTTCCAATGTAGCCGACTCGGGCATATCAATCACTACCTGAAACTCATTCTTATTGTCAAAAGGTAGCATCTTAACAGGAACGACCTTGAAGAAAAACAAAGAAACCGAACCAATTAAAAGAGCCAAAGTAACAAGCATAAACACCCAACGTTTTTTGCGAGATGCAAGCATCGGATTCATAAACCACGCATAGTAGCGATAGAAAGCAGAGCTAGAAGCATCGTATTCTTTTTCCTCTTTCTCTCCCTCTTTTTTACTATCCTTGTGCTTAAGGAAAATATATCCCAGATAAGGAGTAAGTGTCAAGGCTACAATCAGAGAAAATGTCATGGCAATAGACGCACCAATAGGCATCGGACTCATATAAGGACCCATTAACCCTGAAACAAAGGCCATAGGCAATACGGCTGCAATGACTGTCAGTGTAGCAAGTATAGTGGGATTGCCCACTTCATTGATAGCAAAAATGGCAGCCTGTCTGAGTGAGAGATACTTCATCTTAAAGTGTCGGTGCATGTTTTCTGCTATAATAATGGAATCGTCCACCACAATACCCGTTACGAACACGAGAGCAAAAAGCGTAATCCTATTCAGTGTATAATCCATGAAATAATAAGCGAATAGAGTCAGCGCAAACGTGACAGGCACAGAAAGAAAGACAACCAAACCACCGCGCCAACCCATAGCCAACATAACAAATAGTGTTACGGCTACAATGGCTCCAAAGAGATGAAGAAGCAACTCGGATACTTTTTCAGAAGCCGATTCACCATAATTACGAGTCACGGAAATGTTAATATCCGGGGAAACTGATTCTTTCTTGAGATGCTCTACCTTATCTAATATCTTTTCGGACAGGTGCATGGCATCCGTACCTTCTTGTTTGGAAATAGCAATCGTTACAGCTGTGTAATCAGAAGCATTATTTTCCTTTAAATCTTTCGCCGCATCAGCGCCATAACCGAACGAAACATATTGAATCGGTGTAGACGAAGGGCCTTCGGTTATAGTAGCGATGGAAGAAAGATAGATCGGATGTCCTTCATTCATTCCCACAATCAGATTATCCACATCTTCGCGGGTTTTCAGAAAATTGCCTGATGATACAGAGTAGGTTTCATTACCACTATAGATATTACCGGCCTGCATCTGAAAATTAGCTGCCTGCATATACTGGCTTATGGCCGCCAAATCTAGATTCATCCCAGCCAACTTATCTTTGTCGATAGTGACACTTACCTCACGAGAACGACCTCCGATGATATCAATGTTGGTAACGTTCTTGATCTTTTTGATTTCGTTGCGCAGCAATTCAGCTTGTTGTCTGAGCATATAGTCACTACTGCTCTTACTCCAGAGCGTAAGGGCAAGCACCGGAACATCATTGATGGAACGTGTCTTTATTAATGGCATACTGACACCCTGAGGCATCTTATCCATATTCTTAATCAATTCGTTATAAAGGTTTACCAACGATTTCTCTTGGTTTTGCCCCACATAAAATTGAACCGTGAGCATAGCTTGATCAGACATAGAGGTGGACATAACGTGTTCCACTCCATTCACATTAGACAAAGCTTTTTCAAGCGGTGCCACCACTTTTGTTTCCATCTCAGCAGGGGTAGCTCCCGGCATACCGATGAATATATCGGCCGCAGGAACTTCTATCTGAGGTTCTTCTTCTCGGGGAATCAAATAAACACTATAGACTCCAATGAGCATAAAAGCAACCATCAACAGCAACGAGAGCTTGCTTTGTAAAAAGCCTCCGGCAATTTTGCCGGCAAATCCTTCTTTCATGGCTATTGTTATTTCTTTAATTCAACTTTTGTTCCATTCTCTAGTCTCTTTCCGTCAGAAAGGATGATCCGATCTTCTTTCTGCAATCCGGAAAGTATTTCGGTATAATCTCCCATCACTTGTCCGGTGCGTACCCAACGAAGCATAGCCGTTTGTGAGGATGAAACGACGAAAACTCCGGATAAACCATCTTTATCGAGCAATGCAGCGGTAGGTATCAATAAATTGTTCGATTGCTGTTCATTCCGATCTTTGGCAACAGAAACAAACACATTGGCATACATACCCGAATAAACTTTTGACTTCTCGGCGGCCGGAACCTGGATGGTAAT
The DNA here is from genome assembly GCA_002307035.1 of Bacteroides sp. UBA1317. Lineage (GTDB taxonomy): Bacteria > Bacteroidota > Bacteroidia > Bacteroidales > Bacteroidaceae > Bacteroides. The sequence continues at coordinate 5,380 of DBTL01000020.1, read as the reverse complement.
CTTATACTGCCCACCACTTTCTACTGACGATTGGCTTTTCTCAATAATGGGAGCTTCAAACACTAGGTTAGCTGACTTTACTCGTACGGTGGCTTTCATTCCTTTTTCAACCTTATTTATGTCCGACTCTGTAAGCGAACTTTCTACGACCAACTCACCTCCCTTTTCTACTACGATAAGTGGCATGCCCGGACTAGCCAATGCTCCCAAATCAATATTTATTTGCGACACGATGCCGCTAAAAGGAGCAGATATTTGTGTATATGCCTGATTGGCAGTTACTTCTCTCTTCATTTGACGAGCCATTTCCAATTTCGACTTCATCGACAGAAACTGTAGATTAACATTCTCATACTCTTTAGCCGAAACGCTCTTACGGGCATAAAGAGTAGCAAAACGCTCCTCATCTTTCTTCGCCTGATTATAAGCAGCCTCCGCTTCTCGAATCATAGCTTCTGTCTGTGCCTTCTTTGCTCCAAGTTCTTCGTCGGAGATAGTTAGCAAGAGCTGTCCTTTTGAAACTTTATCTCCCTTTTTCACACGAATAGAAGTAACCGATCCCATCATACGAGTACCAAGGCGGGCAGTCTCTTTGGATCGTATCTGACCGTTAGCCACTATCCCTCGTTCATTTTGAGATATAGGAGTGACTGTTACCACCGCAACAGGAGTGTTGTTATTTGTTTTTTTATCTGCTCCACCAGAGCAAGCAGTGATTAGCATACTCGAAACAATCAATGCACTTAGCAAGGAAATCTTTGACTTTTTCATATCTATATTATTTTTTATTCGTTAGAAGATGTTATAAAAGCAAGATAGGCGATGGTGAGGTCTTTTTTAAAGTAGACCATTTCACGCATCAAACCGGTTTGGGCTAACTGAGTCTGCACACGAAGCAAATCTGAGGTAGAAGAAAGCCCTTGAGAGTAACGATCTGTCTGAATCGTAAGCCCTTCTTCAGCTTGTGACACCATCGAATCAGCTTGCTTCATTTCGTAGTCTAAATCACTGAGTTGACGCAGATTCTTCTGATATTCCACTTCAGCTTGCGACTTGGTCTCGGTTAATCGACTTGCAACCTTATCACATTCCAATTGAGAAGCCTTTATTTTGTGCCAGTCTTGTGTGCCCGAGAATATCTTCCACGACAGACGCACCCCGGCAAAGTAACTATCGGAACTAAAACGAAACGGCTTCACATCATTGTATTGATAATTTCCAAAAGCGTTTATACGAGGAATCAACGACATCTTGTCGGCGCGTAGTTTATTTTTAGCAGCTGATAACCCTGCTTCATAAGCAAGTATATCAGTACGATAGCTCAAGTTCAAGCTTCTAACAGATTCCGTTGAAAAGCGCACCGCATCTACGACATAAGCAATACCTGGTTGCTTACCCATTAAAAGCCCCAATTGGTCAGAACTATTAATAATATTGCTCTTCGCTGTTTGGAAATCCGTTCTCATTCTACTTTGAAACACTCTGGCATCGAGCAAATCGGCCTTCTGTATAAGACCTTGCTCATACATATCTTCGGCTCGCTTCAAAAAAGCATCAGCTGTCTCAAGTGCTTTCGCTATTACTTCTTTATTTTGATAAGCCAGCCTTACCTCAAGATAAGCTTTCTTAACCTGAAACAACAAATATTCTTCAGCCCGTTTACGACTCCATTCTTGCATCTGATGATAATCGCGCGCGCTACTTCTCAGATAAATAGCATCCATATTAAAAATGGGCTGAGTAACCTCTATCTGAGCAGAAAAATCTTTGTTAAAGCCGGGATAGTTTAGCTTTGCCGGATCAAAGTCGGCGGCCGTTACACTTTGTTCTTGCAATTTGAAACCAAAAGCATTGAGAGGATTGTTCGTAAAATAAGCGTTATACGAAAGCCCTACCTGGGGCATAAAGACGGCATTAGCCCCCAAACTCTCTTCTTTGGCTATCTTTGCATTTAGTGTAGCTTGCCGCAGAGATTCATTGTGTAACATAGCTGAGTCAATAGCTTGATTCAACGAAATAGACATTTGACCTTCTTGTGCCTGAATTGCAAACGGGCTCAAAACGATCAAAACCATGATTAACGTAATGTTTCTTATCTGTCTCATAACTCTTTGTTTTTTTGCAAAGGTAGTGGAGAATGAACTTAATGCACTGAAAATAGGGCTGTTGTGCATCAAGTTCGGAACTGTTATACAACAGGAAGAGCAAATATTAGGGAGCAGATGGTGAAAAAAAGCAAGAATGATAAAGAAAACACAAAAAAAAGAACACTTATTGAAAATAAATGCTTTCCTTTGTGGCGGAATAATGATGAATTAGTTTCACGATTTCGATTACAAGTTTTTACTCTCCGTTTAATAGGCGCCTTTGTAAACTCTCTGTCGTTTTGATCTTCAAAGTATTACCCATCTATTTTTCCGAAAATTTTTATTTATTCATTTTTTATTATTTTCATTATGAACATTTACGTTGGAAACCTTAACTACAATGTTAGGGAAGCAGATCTGCAACAAACCTTAGAAGATTACGGAACAGTGTCTTCAGTTAAAGTTATCATGGACCGCGAAACTGGTAAGTCTAAAGGCTTTGGTTTCGTAGAAATGGGCAATGATGCAGAAGCAGCAAAAGCAATCGCAGAATTGAACGGAGCCGAATATGAAGGACGTGCAATGGTAGTTAAAGAAGCTAGACCAAAATTCTAAATATAGAATCTTAGGAAATTTAGAAGAACCTTTTGTTACAAGTGTTGACAGAAGGTTCTTTTTTTTATATTATAGCTAAACCTTTTATGAAGTATGAGGAGATATTTTGCACTCTTTAGAAAAGGATGAGATTGCTTACCTGCACAGTTCACAAAGCATTACGATACAGACATAAAACAGCAAGCAATTAGCACCAAGTAAGAGACTGTAATTTCGAAATAAGATTTATCAACAGAGTTTCAGTAAAAAGGCCTACCAAGTCTTAAAATGCTAAAACAACAAGTTATTTCCTTAAAGTCAGAGCTTACTCTTTAAGTTGAAAATCCTTCCGTCGCAAAACAAAGCTATTACTCAGATACTTTTCACGAACAATTTTATTTTCTGCAAGTTCTTCCGGAGTTCCTTGAAAAAGGATCTTCCCTTCAAACAATAAATAAGCACGATCTGTAATACTTAGTGTCTCTTGTACATTATGGTCAGTAATCAGGATGCCAATATTTCTATCTTTAAGCTTCCATACTATTTGCTGAATATCTTCCACGGCAATAGGGTCTACACCGGCAAAAGGCTCATCAAGCATAATAAATTTCGGATCAATGGCCAAGCAACGAGCGATCTCCGTACGACGGCGCTCACCTCCAGAAAGTTGGGTTCCTAAATTTTTGCGTACTTTCTGCAAACGGAATTCTGCAATCAAGCTCTCGAGTTTGTCTTTCTGATATTCTTTCGGTTTGTTGGTCATTTCAAGAACAGAAGCAATGTTGTCTTCCACACTCATCTGACGAAAAACAGAGGCTTCTTGTGCCAAATAGCCAATGCCTGTCTGAGCACGTTTATAAACCGGATAGTTTGTAATCTCCAAGTCGTCCAAGAAAATTCGCCCTTCATTGGGGGTTATCAATCCTACGGTCATATAAAAAGATGTCGTTTTACCAGCTCCATTCGGGCCCAGCAAGCCAACAATCTCACCTTGCTTTACATTGATAGAAACGTGACTCACAACGGTACGTTTACCATATTTTTTCACCAAGTCTTCAGTACGAAGAACCATCCTGCTATCTTCCATATCCTTGTTATTTAGCGGCAAATGTAGTGAAAATAAGCTGGAATAGTGTACATTTGCAAACAAATATACGAGATATGATTAAAGCACTAAAAACTGTAGGAAGATATATCATACTGATGAACCGGACATTTTCTCGTCCGGAAAGGATGCGTATGTTCTTCAAACAATACATCAAAGAAATAGAGCAGCTGGGGATAAATTCCATCGGCATTGTACTTCTAATCTCCTTTTTTATAGGTGCAGTAATTACAATACAGATAAAGTTGAATATCGAAAGCCCTTGGATGCCTCGATGGACAGTGGGATACGTAACCCGCGAAATTATGTTATTGGAATTCTCATCATCTATCATGTGCCTTATTCTAGCGGGTAAAGTGGGTTCAAACATTGCCTCAGAGCTAGGAACGATGCGCATAACTCAGCAAATTGACGCGCTTGAAATAATGGGAATAAATCCTGCCTGCCACCTTATTCTTCCTAAAATAGCAGCGCTAGTTACCATTATTCCTATATTGGTCACCTTCAGTATCTTTGCCGGAATCATCGGTGCCTTTGCAACCTGTTGGTTCGGAGGAATCATGATGGCTAGTGACTTAGAGTATGGATTACAATACATGTTTGTCGAGTGGTTTGTCTGGTGTGGAATTATCAAGTCACTATTCTTTGCTTTTATTATTGCAAGCGTGTCTGCCTTTTTCGGCTACACTGTCGAAGGGGGTTCCATAGAAGTAGGAAAAGCGTCTACAGACTCTGTAGTAACGAGTAGCGTACTTATTCTATTTGCCGATTTGGTATTAACTAAACTTTTAATGGGATGATCGAAGTAAAAGGACTCTATAAGTCATTTGAAGATAAAGACGTATTGAAAGACATCAATGTTACGTTTGAAAACGGCAAAACAAATTTAATCATTGGACAGAGTGGTTCGGGAAAAACCGTTTTAATGAAATGTATTGTAGGACTGCTCACCCCAAATAAAGGAGAGTTATTATATGATACACGTAACTTTCTAACGATGAGCAAAAATGAGAAGAAGCATCTTCGACGCGAGATGGGTATGATTTTTCAAAGTGCTGCATTATTTGATTCAATGAGCGTGCTCGAGAATGTGATGTTTCCTCTCAATATGTTCAGCAACGACACGTTAAGAGACAGACAAAGAAGAGCTCTCTCTTGCCTAGAACGTGTAAACCTTACCGAGGCCAAAGATAAATTTCCAGGCGAAATAAGCGGAGGTATGCAAAAACGAGTAGCCATCGCCCGATCCATTGTGCTTCAACCTCAGTATTTGTTTTGCGATGAGCCAAACTCTGGATTAGATCCTAAAACCTCTCTGGTTATTGATGAACTAATACAAGATATCACAAGAGAATATAACATGACCACCATCATCAATACTCATGATATGAATTCGGTTATGGGAATTGGAGAGAAAATTATTTTTATTTTTGATGGCCACAAAGAATGGGAAGGTACGAAAGATGATATTTTCACCTCACCAAATACTCGCTTGAATAATTTCGTTTTTGCATCCGACCTTTTCCAAAAGGTGAAAGAAGCAGAAGTTCAAAACATTGAAGGATAATATGTAAGCGTCCAATTACTATATCTA
>DBTL01000156.1:20224-26951 GCA_002307035.1 Bacteroides sp. UBA1317 | reverse complement strand
TGAAAATGCAGAAACATGGCATGGACAAGATTACCCTCTTCTCCACCGAACTTGATGTACCTGTTTCAGAAGTGAAACAGAACAATTCAGAACTCAAAGAACGACTCTCTCTTCCCGCAAAAAAGAGTTATTCTCGCACAGCATTATTGGGAATGTTGGCTGCTAAAGAAGCTCTTCTTGATGCACAAATCGATCCTGCATCTTCCCGTATCGGCTTCATCTCATCCACATCAGTCGGGGGAATGGATCTAAGCGAACATTTTTATTCTCAATTTAAGGATAATAATCATCGAGGCAAATTGAGAGAGATCATCTCTCATGATTGCGGAGATAGCACCGAGCAAATAGCCGAATATTTAGGTCTTAAAGGCTTTGTTACAACAATCAGTACGGCTTGCTCTTCAGCAGCCAATGCCATCATGCTAGGAGCCCGTTTAATAAAAAGTGGATACCTTGATACTGTCATTGCAGGAGGAACGGATGCTTTATGCAAGTTCACCCTCAACGGCTTTAGTTCTCTGATGATTCTTGATAAGGTTCATTGTCGTCCGTTTGATGATTCACGTGCAGGACTCAATCTGGGAGAAGGAGCCGGATACTTGGTTTTGCAATCAGAAAAAGACTGCCATAAGAAACCGTACTGCGAGCTAAGTGGATACGCCAACGCCAACGAAGCCTATCACCAGACGGGTAGCTCTCCTGAAGGAGACGGACCCTTTTTATCCATGAGTCAAGCACTCGTTTCTAGTCAGCTTCTTCCAAAAGACATTGACTATATCAATGTGCATGGCACCGGTACCCCGAGCAATGATTTCTCGGAGGGTAAGGCTATAAAGCGCATTTTTGGAAATCAAATCCCTCCATTCAGCTCTGTGAAAGCTTTTATAGGTCACGCACTTGGAGCTTCCGAAGGCATTGAGGCGGTATACTCTGCCCTTTCTGTATCCAGAGGCATTATCTATCCAAATCTGAATTTTCAAAAACCGATCGAAGGAATCGGGCTTTCGCCCGAGACAACATTCAAAGAAGGATTGCCTATAAAACATGTACTATCAAATTCCTTTGGATTTGGTGGCAATAACTCCTCTTTATTGTTTTCAACGACCCAAAAGATATGATGCAACCTGTTTACATAAATAATGTTGCTTCTATACACCCTGATAGCAACGACTGCAACCAGCCCTATCTGATTGCATCTGAACCTGATTATAAAACAATCATAACTGATGCTACACTAAGAAGGCGCATGAGTCGCATTGTAAAAATGGGGGTTGCCTGTGGCCTGGAGTGTATCGCACAAACTGCTCCCGAAGATATTCATGCGATTATCACCTCTACCGGCTTGGGTTGCCTAGCTGATACGGAGAAATTCATGAACGCCATCATTGATAATAAGGAACGAATGCTGAATCCCACAGCCTTCATTCAATCTACTTTCAATACCATCGGAGCACAAATAGCATTAATCCGTCAAATCCATGCCTATAATGTGACTTACGTACATCGAGGATTGAGTTTTGAAAGCGCATTGCTCGATGGCATACTAAAAATAGGCGAAGGCAATAGTAATGTATTGGTCGGTGCTATTGACGAAATTACTCCTGTGGCCTATACCATACAGAAGCGGTTAGGGCTATTAAAGGGGACTCAAGCCGGTGAAGGAGCTCAGTTCTTCCTACTCAGCAGTGAGAAGAACGGTAAGACACTTGGGGAGGTGAAAGGGCTGGAAACCTTTGTCCGTCCAGATTCTATAGAAGAAATCAAAGATAAGATTCTTGCTTTTCTTGAGAGAAACAATCTGACGAACCATGACATTGATTGGTTCATTTCCGGGAAAAACGGAAATCGCCAGCAGGATGCTATCTATGCATATCTCGAAAACAGTCTTTTTTCCGAAGCAGAACACAGCACTTTCAAAGATCAGTGCGGAGAATATCACACAGCTTCCTCTTATGCCCTATGGAAAGTAATCAAAACGTTCGGTGAAGAAACAAACTCAGCTAGATATGCTTTGATTTATAATCATTATCAAACAATCAACCATTCACTGATTTTAATTCGTAGGATATGATGATTACGGCCGTTATTATTAGTGCATTACTATTCCTCATTTATGCCTCTTACAACATTAACTCGAATGTCTATATGAGAGTTTTCTGTAAAAAGCATACAAGGAAGAAAATAGTGGCTATAACATTTGATGACGGGCCTGCCGGTTTGGAAACAGCTCGTGTTTTAGCCGTACTCAAGGAATACAATTTAGCAGCCTGTTTTTTCTGTATCGGAAACAAAATAGAGGGCAATGAAGCGTTACTTCAGCAGATGGTTAGCGAAGGACACTTATTGGGCAACCATTCGTACACTCATTCTACCCTATTCCCTCTTTACAGCCTGCATAAAATGAAAGAAGATATTCTGGCCTGCCAACGAGAGATTGAAAGAGCAAGCTCACAGAAGACGAACTTGTTTCGTCCTCCATTTGGTGTAACCAACCCAACGATTGCAAAAGCAGTCAAACAATTGGGGTATATCCCAATCGGTTGGAATATTCGCACACTAGACACTCTGCAACATTCACCGGAGAAAATAGTGAGGCACGTTCAAAGAAAGTTACGCCCTGGATCTGTTATACTGTTGCATGACAGAATGCCCCAAAGCGACCTATTATTAAAACAAATAATCGAGCTGATCATTAAGGAAGGATATTCCATCGTTCGCTTAGACAGCTTGATCTAAAAATAGAAAAGATGAAAAGACTATTCACACAACTATTGCTAACTTTTGTAGCTGTGAGCTCTTTGCAAGCTCAACAGATGAAAAAGATAAATCAAATGCAAGAATTTGATAAGCGCTTATCCCAAGAGACACAGACATTGCAATCAATTGAGAGTGATTTCTCTCAAACCAAATATTTAGATGTGCTTGATGAAAAGGTAAAATCCAAAGGAAAATTTTATTATAAAAAGAGCAATAAAATCCGCATGGAATATACCAGCCCTATAAATTATCTGATTGTCATTAACGGAAGCAAATTGAAAATTGTATCAGATGGGAAGAAAAACATCATGAACGTGAATTCCAATAAGATGATGAACGAAGTACAAAATATGCTCACTGCCTGTACTGTAGGCGACCTATCCAAAATGTCGGCCAATTATCGATTAGAATATTTTGAAGACGCAAAGTCTTATTTGGTTAAGATAAAGCCAATCAGCAAAACCCTACAAGCATACATCGCAAGCATACAGATTTACCTCGACAAAAGGGACATGTCTGTTTACAAGATGATTTTATCAGAAACAGCAACAAATTATACTGAATACGAATTCTATAATAAGAAATTTAATTCATTGAAGAATGAAGCAATATTTACAATTCATTAGTATACTACTGATTATCATACTAAATCTTTCTTGTTCGCACAAAATAAGCGAAGGAGCTATCTCTTTGCCACCCATTGTAGAGGTTGATAGTCTATCACAAAAATATAACATCCAGATAGATTTTATGAAACATCATTTTAGCGGACTACTAATAGTACGCAAGATGGACAATCATGAAATAAGAATATTATCTTCTAGCTACTTCGGAATGAGTCTTTTTGATTTCTCATTTCTGAATGATAAATTTATTATCAATAGCTGCTTAGAGCCATTAAGAAAAAAGAAAATACTGAATCTGCTAGAAATGGATTTCAAGAACGTATTTCTAACAGGAAAAAACAGCAAAAGGAAAGAGAAAAGTGCTATCTTTGAAAAAAGAACAAGCGATAAGGGCTTTGGAAAGTCTGTTCTTTATAGCTCTGATTTCTCAGGAGAGACCCCTAATCGCATAAAAATAAGACATCCATGGATGCGGCTAACGATTCAGTTGGATAAATTAAACGAAAATAATCCATAATTATGCTTCTTGAAGGTTTTTATAAAATTAAGCATATAGCTACTACCGACCACATAACTTGGTGTGTCTTGGCAGAGCTGAATCCCAGCCACAAACTCTATCAGGGGCATTTCCCCCAGCACCCCATCGTGCCGGGAGTCTGTATCTTGCAATTAATAAAAGAATGTACGGAGACAATACAAAACACCACCTTGTTGTATACGCAAATAACATCCTGCAAATTCCTTTCGACTATCAACCCGACCGAAAATCAAAGTCTGGAATTTACTCTGACTATCAAAAGCACTGAAAGTGGACAAACATACTTGCTGGCAGAAGGAAAAGCAGCGAACAACTGTTTTATTAAACTAAAGGCCTTAGCGATAAATAAATAAGATGGAAAGAGAAGGATCTGATTTCTGGCACGAAAGATTAAAGCAACTTGAGGTTGTTGTCATCATTCCTACTTATAATAATGGGAAAACGCTGGCAACAGTTATAGAAAATGTTCGTTTCTATTCGGAAGCTGTTATTATCGTGAATGATGGATCAACAGACGATACAGGCACAATTCTAGATAGCTTTCAGAATATACAGGTTATAACACATGCTACAAACAAAGGAAAGGGAACAGCATTAAAAAACGGGTTGTCTCATGCCCGAAAAGCAGGATTCAGATATGCGATAACGATTGATTCAGACGGACAACACTTTGCTTCCGACATTCCAATATTTATTAAGTCTATTGAAAACGAGCCGGATATTCTGCTCGTCGGAGCGCGTAATCTCTCTTCGGACAATATGCCGGGGAAAAATACATTTGCCAATAAATTCTCTAATTTTTGGTTTACCTTGGAAACAGGATTAAAGTTAGAGGATACTCAGTCCGGCTTTCGGCTGTATCCTTTGCACAAGATAGAACTTAACCGATTTTACTACACGGCTAAATATGAGTTTGAATTAGAAGCCATCGTTTTTTCAACTTGGGACGGTGTAAGAGTTAAGAATATTCCGATTCATGTCTATTACCCTCCTCAAGCAGAAAGAGTATCACATTTTCGTCCTTTCAGAGACTTCACTCGTATCAGCATTTTAAATACAATATTGGTCTTGATCACTTTCTTATGGATCTGGCCTCGTGATTTTTTCAGAAAACTGACTCCAACTAATGGCAAGAAGCTTCTTGATACACATATCATTCATTCTAAAGAATCAAATTTAAAAATTACACTAGCAGTCATGCTTGGCATATTCATGGGAATATTTCCGGTATGGGGGTATCAGATGCTTATAACTCTATTTTTGGCACATATACTCAAATTAAACAAGGTAATCGCTATTGTCGCAGCCAACATTAGTCTGCCACCAATGATCCCATTCTTGTTATACGGAAGCTATTTTACAGGCTGTAAGGTACTGAATAGACCTACAGAATTAGAGTTTAGTAACATCTCACTTGAAAATGTAAAACAGGTATTGGAACAATATTTGATAGGAAGCATTATCTTTGCTGCTATTTGTAGCCTTGTTATAGGAATCATTACCTTTGGGCTACTCTCTACTTGCAGAAGAATAAAAACATTATGACCACATTTTTTATCCAAATATATGATTATTTCAATAGGCACAAAAGATTTTTTTACCTATCACTTTTTACTTGCGTTTCACTCATGGCTTTCTTTGCCTTTCAGGTGAAATTTGAAGAAAATGTAACTCGCTTCTTTCCCGATACAAAAGGCTCTGAAAATATTATTAAGGTGTTCGACAACTTAAAAATTAAGGACAAGATCATCGTAATGATTTCATCGGCAGATACCATTGCACCTGTGGATTCTCATGCACTCATTGATGCTTCTGAAGAAATAAAACAAAATCTTATTACTAAAGCTGGCAGTACGCTGATCAAAGATGTTTTTTCTAAAGTTGACAGTAACCTCATAGGAGGCATCAGCGATTTTGTTTATGGTAACCTACCCCTCTTTCTTACAGATAAAGACTATCAGCATTTCGATTCTTTGCTAAGCCAAGAAGCTATCGAAAGTAGTATGAAAAGAAATTATTCCAATCTTCTTTCTCCTGCCGGGATCGCTTTGAAGAGCTATATAATGAAAGATCCGTTAGGACTTGGTAGTAACACACTAAAGCAGTTGCAGAACTTTCAACTGGAAGCCAACTACGAAATAAATGAGGATCATATTTTTTCCAAAGATGGTTCTACGCTCCTCATGTTCATTACTCCGGTATATAATACCGGCAGCACGGGTAAAAACGATGCACTTATTCAATTATTGGAGAACGAGATTAAACAAAGCAAAGAGAAGCATGCTGATATTAATATTGATTATTTCGGCGGGCCATCTGTAGCAGTATATAATGCCAGACAAATTAAGGAAGACACAATCCTTACCTCTTCCATTGCCTTAGCGATCATTATTATTTTTATTTCATTGGTATTTAAGAGGAAACGGTCCATTCCATTGATTATAGCTCCCGTATTATTCGGCGGACTTTTCTCCTTATGCCTCATCTACTTCATCAAAGGCAATATCTCGGCTATCGCAGTAGGTGCCGGTTCGGCGGTAATGGGTATCGCTCTTAGTTACTCCATACACATGCTTGCACATCAAAACCACGTTTCGTCTGTGCAACAATTGATTAAAGAAATAGCGTACCCCTTAACCATCGGGAGTTTCACTACTATCGGGGCTTTTGCCGGACTATTATTTACCAGTTCGGAATTACTCCGTGATTTTGGGTTATGTGCATCTCTAACTTTGATTGGTACCACTCTGTTCTGCCTCATTTATCTTCCTCATTTCCTAAAAGGTCAAGTTGATATAAAACAAGG
>DBTL01000156.1:0-19966 GCA_002307035.1 Bacteroides sp. UBA1317 | reverse complement strand
ATCGTTCTACGTTTCATCGAAAAGATGAATGCATATCCTTTTGAAAAAAACAAATGGCTGCTGGGAGGCCTCTGTGTCTTAACGCTTATCTGTTTGTTCACTTCGCAAAAAGTAGGTTTTGATACTAATATGATGAATCTCAACTATGAGCCTAAACATCTGAAAGAATCAGAAGCAAAATTAATGAAGCTCTTCAATAATAAAGAGAAAACCGTTCTTTTTGTAAGTGTAGGAAAGGATATGAACACTGCAACAAAGAATTATGCAAGCACTAATCAACAATTATCCCGACTACAAAAAGAAGGAAAAATACAAGCCTTTGCCTCTGCCGAGCAATTCATGATTCCACAAGCGGAACAAAAAAGGCGTCTACAAAAATGGAACCTTTACTGGACAGCTGGAAAGAAAGCATTCTTACGAGAACATGTCCAGGCAGAAGCAGAAAGATATCACTTCCGAGCAGGATCTTTCGATGATTTCTATCACTTGCTAGATCATCCCTTCCATGAATATAATTATCAAACACAAGAAGACAAAGCATCCCATAAGTTATTAGATGAATGGCAAAGTTCAGCCGATTCAACCTTTATGCTCATCACACAAGTTCGAATCAAGGAAACAGCCAAAGAGTCCGTATACTCAGGATTCGAAAACAACAATGGCGTCGTTATTTTCGATAAAGCTTACTTTGCCAACAAGTGGGTTTCGGCTATCCATGACAATTTTTATTTCATTTTATATCTATCTTCTTTTCTTATTTTCTTTGCTTTGTTGATTTCTTATGGGCGAATAGAACTTACCTTAATAAGTTTTCTGCCTATGCTTATAAGTTGGATTATAATCTTGGGATTAATGGGAATATTGGGAATAGAATTCAACATTATCAATATCATCCTTTCTACCTTCATCTTCGGTATTGGCGATGATTTCAGCATTTTCATTATGGATGGCCTGCAAAATCAATATCGAACAGGGAGAAAAGTGCTGAATTCACATAAAACAGCTATTTTCTTTTCTGCCTTCACCACTGTAATAGGTATGGGCACACTCGTCTTTGCACGTCATCCCGCCCTGCAATCAATCTCTCTAATCTCAATTTTAGGAATGATAACCGTTGTATTAGTGGCTTATACCATCCAACCAATTATCTATAAATTCTTTATTTCTACGCCTGCTTCCAAAGGTTTACCTCCGTACACATTATTGGGACTACTTAGAACGATAACGCTCTTCGCCCTCTTTCTCTCCGGATGCATTTTCTTACGCCTTCTAATTTTAATCATGCACCTTGTACCAATACGCAAAGCACAGAAAAAACAGTTTATCTGCCAATTGATAAGGATTGCCTGCAGAGTAATATTGTATGCCGCTACATCTGTTCGGAAAGAAAAAATCAACCTATCGAATGAAACATTCAAAAAACCTGCAATATTGGTAGCCAACCACCAGTCATTCATAGACATCCTCGTTCTGTTGTCTCTCTCTTCTAAGATAGTAATGGTTACCAACCATTGGGTATGGCATTCTCCTTTTTTCGGGAAAATCATTCGCTATGTCGATTTTTACTATATAGGGCACGGGTATGAACAGTATGTAGAACATATGCGCGAGAAAGTAAGAGAAGGATACTCCATTGCTATCTTTCCTGAAGGCACACGTTCAAACAGCGGAAAGATTAGTCGTTTTCACAAAGGAGCTTTTTATTTGGCTGAGAAATTACAGATGGATATTATTCCTGTTATTCTTTATGGCAATGACAAAATCATAGCTAAAGCACAACCTTTCAATATCCGTAAAGGGATTATACTTATCAAAATATTACCACGTATTTCGTATAATGACCCTACGTTCGGAACATCTCACCAAGAACATGCTAAGCGCGTAGCTGTTTACATGAGAGAAGAATACGCACGTGTCTGCCACGAGAAAAATACACCTGACAATCCTGCTTTTTATGAAGCTTTGGTGCAAAATTACATCTATAAAGGTCCGGTTGAAGAATGGTACATGCGAATCAAGGTTAAGATGGAAAAGAACTATTCTCTATTCAATAGCCTAATTCCGATGAAAGGGCAAATCACCGACATCGGATGTGGCTTTGGACCACTTTGCTACATGCTATCACTCATCTCTGAAGAGAGAGAAATTCTTGGGATTGACTATGACGAAGATAAAATAGCGGTAGCACAACAGGGATGGCTCCGTAACGAGCACATTCGTTTTGAGCATGCCGATGCATTAAATTGCACTCTGCCGGAGAGCGATGTCTTCATTTTGAATGATATGCTGCATTATATAAGTTATGAGCATCAACGTAGTTTGTTAAAGAGATGTGCCGCATTACTTCGTCCTAAAGGCATAATGATAATAAGAGACGCTAATACTTCTAACAGTTCCAAACATCAGCTAACCCGGATCACTGAAGTATTGTCCACCCGAATCATCAAATTTAACCAAACTACAGCACAGTTAAGCTTTACTTCCGAAGCACAGATGCGTAACATTGCTAAAGAATGTGGTATGGAGATTGAAGCAATACAAAATGATAAATACACATCGAACACAATTTATATTTTCAGAAAACCAGAATAGCATATGACTAAATATGATATTATCATCATTGGCAGCGGACTCGGAGGACTGGAATGCGGAGCAATACTCAGCAAGGAAGGATATAACGTCTGTGTTCTCGAGAAAAATGCATTGTTTGGTGGATGCTTCCAAAGTTATCGAAGAAAGGGGCATCTGTTTGACACCGGTATCCACTACATTGGCAGCTTGGACGAAGGTCAAATCATGAACCAATATTTTCGATATTTCGGGATCATGGATAAACTAAAGTTGCGGCGACTCGATGAATCTGCTTTCGACCAGATCTATTATAAAAATGGTATTTATAATTTTGCCATGGGAGATTCCCTCTTCACAGAAACATTAAGTGGATATTTTCCTCACGAAAAAGCTAATCTGCAACGCTATACCGAAAAACTGAGTGAAGTAGGCCGTCTGATTAGTGTTGATCATCTAAAAAAAGGCATCATCGCTGTAGAAGGAATGAAATACTTCAGCACATCTGCGACCGCTCTTATTGCAGAGATAACGCCTAATCGTGATTTACAAAACATTTTGTGTGGATCGTCATTGCTTTACGGTGGAATTAAAGACGTATCAACATTTTACCAGCATGCCATGATCAATCATTCGTATATCGAAAGCGCCTATCGCTTTGTTGACGGAAGTATGCAAGTCAGCTTGGAATTGATTAATGTGATACGAAGCAACGGTGGAACAGTATTAAACAATAAAGAAGTAACGCGTATTATCGTAGAAAACGAGAAAGTAAAAGGAGTGGAGATAAACAATGAAGAAATCATTGAAAGTAACTATGTAATTTCAAATATGCATCCGAAACGCACCTTGGAATTATTAGACAAAAATCGTTCGATTAAAAATGCGTATATATCGCGGATAAATTCGCTCAAGAATACTTATGGTGTCTTCACGCTTCATCTGGTGATGAAAAAAGAGAGTTACCCCTATATCAACAGTAATTTCTATTTGAATGAAAACGATAATGTGTGGTATAATAAAGAAAACGGTCCGGAAATTACTAACTGCATGATTTCGATGCAAGCATCATCGAAAAGTAAACAGTATGCAGAAGTTATTTCCATATTAACACCAATGTATATAGATGAATTATCAGCTTGGGAAAATACGACTTATGGACATCGGGGAGAAGAATATGCCCGATTCAAAGAAAATAAAGCACAAGAAATCTTGGAATTCACTCGAAAGCATGGAATCGATTTTGGACAGAACATTGAAACAATGTACACCACTACCCCACTGAGCTACAGAGATTATACCGCCAGCATTGATGGGTCAGCGTACGGGATTATTAAAAACTATAAATATCCTCAAATAGGCTTTGTCTCTACACGCACCAAACTTAATAACCTCTTTTTAACAGGACAAAACCTGAATGTGCATGGTGCATTAGGAGTCACTCTAACAGCCATTATTACTTGTTCTGAGTTTCTGGGACAAGAATACTTAGCAAAAAAGGTAGGAAATGCTTAAAACAATAAAGAAAATATTCAAATATACAGCCATCACGTTCTTGGCATTCATTATTGCTATATCCCTTTTCATAGGCTATTTGTACTATTCGGCCGATATGCTAACACCACACTATGTTTCAACGTCAACTGAACAAGTGATTACAAAAGACAGCCTTCGAGCATATAGAGGTAACTTTCTACGGCATAGCAAAAGTGGATTATGGGAATTGAAAGTTCACGGCAACGCTTTTGAACGGGGAGAAGCTATTGGAAAATTATCTTCAGACTTGCTCTACTATCAAGAGAAAGTATTTGTAGATCAGATCAAAGAAATTATACCTTCTGATAGCTATCTCAAGTTTCTACGCTTTTTCATTGTCCTCTTTAACCGAAACTTAGGAAAAAACATCGAAGAAGAATTCCGTGACGAGATTTATGGTATCTCTCTATCTTGCACAGACGAGTTTAATTTTATCGGCACAGGATATGAACGACAGCTTAACTACCATTCTGCCCATGATTTAGGGCATGCGATGCAAGATTACATGCTTGTAGGATGTAGCTCTTTCGCTTCTTGGGGAGAAAACAGTGCAGATACTTCCCTCATTATCGGTCGCAATTTCGATTTTTATGTTGGTGATAATTTTGCTCGTAACAAACAAGTTGCTTTCTATAATCCGGAAAAAGGGTATAAATTTGCCTCTGTTGGATGGCCCGGAATGATAGGTGTACTCTCTGGCATGAACGAAACAGGTTTAACAGTAACCATTAATGCTGCTAAATCTAATATGCCTACAGCATCGGCAACCCCTATCTCGATTTTAACAAGAGAAATTCTTCAGTATGCCTCAACGATAGACGAAGCATATACTATTGCAAAAAAAAGAAAAACATTTGTATCAGAATCTATTTTGATAGGTTCCGCAAAAGATGGCAGAGCGGCGATTATAGAGAAATCACCGGAAAAGATCGCTCTTTTCACCGGTAATGGGCACCAGCTAATCTGCACCAACCATTATCAATCAGAAGCATTCAGCCACGATGAACAGAATTTGGAAAACATCCGTACATCAGACAGTCAATATCGTTTTAACCGCCTAGATGAATTGCTAAAAGAGAACAGCCCTATTGATGCAAATAAGGCTGCTGCCATTTTACGTAACCGAAAAGGATTGCATGATACTGATTTAGGTTTGACTAATGAAATGGCCATGAACCAATTCATTTCACACCATTCCGTCATCTTCAAGCCAGAGAAAAGGTTAATGTGGGTCTCAACTTCTCCTTGGCAATGTGGAAAATATGTTGCATACGATCTAAGCAAAATATTTAGTGATAGCGTCGATTTCGAACATGAAATATGTACGCAAGAGCTAACCATCGCTGAAGATCCTTTCATTTACCAGCCAGAATTCAAACAGCTATTAATTTATAAAAGGCTCACTCCCCTTATCCGAAAAAAAATAGCACGAAAAGAAAAGATGAATGAACATATCTTGAAAACGTACGAATCATCCAATCCTACTTTTTATTATGTCCATGAGGTTTTAGGAGATTATTACCTGGCGATACATCAGAACTCTAAAGCTCTGATGCACTGGAGAAAAGCATTAACTATGCCAATACCCAAACTTGGTGAGAAAGAGCGCATTCAAGAGAAAATCAATAAAAATCAATAGATATTATGGATAAGAATCAGAAAATTCAGTTTAGCTCTCCGGCAGAGATAAAACTGTATCAGGAAGCCAGACTTTCCGAAGCAATGGCATACCTGCAAGCACATTCAAAGTTCTATCAATCGATGTTCAGAAAGCATCATATTGATATAACTAAGATAAAGACTATTGAAGATTTGCAACAAATTCCAATTACAACAAAAACAGACCTCCAACTGTACAATGATGATTTCATATGTGTCAGTAAAGATCATATAATTGACTACGTCACCACCTCGGGCACGCTAGGTGATCCGGTTACGTTTGTTTTAACTTCCGAAGATCTTGATCGACTGGCTTACAATGAATACCTCTCATACAACACTGCCGGCTGTAGCAAGCACGACATACTACAACTTATGACGACCATCGATCGGCGTTTCATGGCAGGCTTGGCTTACTACATGGGAGCCAGAGAGCTGGGAATGGGGGTAGCCCGTGTAGGAAATGGAATTCCTGAGTTACAATGGGACACCATACATCGAATTCATCCCACCTGCGGAATGGTTGTTCCCTCCTTTCTCATTAAGTTAATAGAATTCGCTGAAAAGAATGGCGTAGACTACAACGATTCCACCTTAAATAAATGCATTTGCATTGGCGAAGCCTTACGCAATCCTGATTTTACTCTAAATACTCTCGGCCGGAGAATACAAAATAAATGGCAAGCACTAAAACTGTATTCGACGTATGCATCAACAGAAATGCAATCCTCTTTCACCGAATGCAATGAATTTCAAGGTGGGCACCTGCAACCGGAATTGATAATAGTAGAATTTTTAGACGATGATAACCAACCAGTGAAAGAAGGTGAAGCCGGTGAAGTTACCATTACCACTCTAGGAGTAAAAGGCATGCCTTTACTCCGCTTCAAGACAGGCGATATCTGTTACCATTATAGTGAACCATGCGCTTGCGGACGAAACACAATCCGACTCAGTTCTGTGTTGGGGCGTAAGGGACAAATGATAAAGTATAAAGGCACAACTCTTTATCCACCTGCACTTTTTGACATTCTAGACAATATTCCTCACGTAAAAAATTACATCGTTGAGGTTTATACCAATGAAATTGGCACAGATGAAATTTTGGTGCGAATAGGTAGTGAAGATAAAAGTGATGTGTTTGCAAAAGAAATAAAAGACTTGTTCCGCTCCAAAGTACGAGTTGCCCCCGCCATCAATTTTGAACCAGCGGAATATATTTCTAAATTACAGATGCCTCCAATGAGTCGAAAAGCAATCAAATTCATTGATTTACGATAATTTATTTATAATTTTGTAATAGTCAAAAATTAAACATTAATTAAAAAATTAAGCAGTATGAAAAAACTATTTTTATTATTGTTCCTGACAAGCAATTTACTCTGTATGGGCCAAAACAAAGACCTTGTAAAAGAAGCTAAAGTTATTAAGTTCTTCGGCATTGATTATTCTCATGCCAAAGTGTATGGTGCCGCTGAAACACCTGAACAATTTAAGGTTGCCTTTAATAAAATCAATGCATTATTTATTATTGAAGCAAAAAAATATGATGTTGGAAAAAGAATCAAAAAAGAAATTAGCGAGATATCTCTTGATGCTGTCAATCAATTAAATCCTAAAATTAACTCTAGTGAGCTAATGACTACAAACAAACAGTATGCACTAGATGAGCAACAAATCAAGCAAGCAATTCAATCTCTTCCTATTGAGAAAGAAGAAGGTATCGGAATGATATTTGTAGCTGAATTATTAAATAAAGCCGATGATAGAGCAACTTACCAAACTGTATTCTTCAATTTGGAATCCAAAGAGATTATCGACGTACGCCCTGTAAATGGTAAAGCTCGTGGTTTTGGACTCCGTAATTTCTGGGCTTACTCTATTTACAAATCACTCGACATGCTAAAATAATAGAGAGATTCCAGCAACACATTAACTTAAATATTAAAAGCCCTCTCAGGAAATTCTTGAGAGGGCTTTTAATATTTAAGCCATATAAACTGCACTTTATCTACTTAAACATAGGAACTGCAAACCACCTCTTATACATTTTAGTGACTAGTACATACAAGATAAAGGCCGAGAAGAAACCTGCAATAGCATCTATCAGATAATGCGCTTGAATATAGACGGTAGCACCACAGAGCAAAAGATAAAATGGAATAAGAAAAGCAAATAGTCTTTTACTTCCACGCCACGCAAAGATCATCAGCAAGGTAGAAATTCCCACATGAGAACTAGGAAAAGCAGCCGTAGGGCGCTCTCCCACTTGCTGCGAACCTTCTACCAAATCATAGAAAAAGCCATGAGCGTAGCCTGGGCCGGGAAGTAGCTCGACGTGATGATTAAAATAATCGCCTATAGCCGGAAAATCGGCTATAGCAACTTTATCTGCGCCTATAGCCGGAAAATAAAATTGAGGACCAGCTACAGGAAGAAAGATATAAATCAGGTAGTAAATAAAGAACGTAGTGACAAGTATAAAAGAGAATTTCTCAAACAGTTCAAACTTGAAAATGAAATAAAACATGGCCACAACTAAAATCATGGGGTAGTAAGAAAAGTATCCAAGATTAAATGGTTCACTGACCCACATTTGAGGAAGATAATAGCTGAATAACACTGCGGGCTGACAACTAAAAATCCATTGTTCGGCAGAGGCAAACAGATGATCGAGATTTGGGAAGAATCGGTTAAATTCAAACGTATCCGGATACCAATAAGAGAGCAAACTCATCTGAATAGCCATACGCACGAAAGCAGTAAACTTACACGGCGCCAATCGGTAGAGATACATTAACAGGAAAGTAGCGCCGGCTATTACCGCCCTATCTCGCAGCATTATCAACGGATGATCCATCCGTTGAAACATGAAAAGTATCAAAATTGAGGTTAACAAATTGTATATGAGCGTAACCTTCTCTACAGCAAACAACCCTTTGCGGGTGTCTACTCTTTTAAATAAGTTTAGAGCCATCCTTCTTTCTTGTACCAAGCAATTGTTTCTTTGACGCCCTTCTCCAAATCATATTGAGGTCTAAACCCTAATTCATTGATGGCCGGAGTAATATCACATTGCCAGTTTCTTTGTTTCATTATTTTAAATTTGTCCGAATTCAGCGTACTGCTCTTGCCTGAGAAAGACGCCAAATTTTCAGCGAACAAAGATATAACTTTTAAAATAATTAACGGGCATTTTAGATGTATTACAAAAGAAACATCTAATTCTTTTTGTATCAAATCGGAAAAAGTACGGCTTTTATAGACCTTTCCATCAGATAAAAAGTAGACACGACGAGAAATTTCTTTCTCTATTCCCAAGAAAACAGCTTGCACAATGTCTTTCACATAAATAAATGTCAAGTCTTGCCTTTTGAAACCCACTGAAAAGTCGAGATGCTTCTTTATCGATTTTGCCATTAGAAAGTAATCTTTCTCGCGCGGGCCATAAACACCTGTCGGCCGATAGATCACATAGGGAAATCCCTTCACGCTTTGAATGTAAAGTTCTGCTTTTAGCTTGCTAAGCCCATAAGCTGTATTTGGTTTCGCCGCATCTTCTTCCCGAATGGAAGAATAGTCTCCCTCCCGAATGGGCCCAAAAACGCTCAAAGTACTAATGTGTATAAATTGACGAGGAACCATATCAAGCTCTACAAGCATGTCCACAAAAGATTTTGTTTGCAAATAGTTTACCTTCTCAAAGTCCTCTTGATTTAAACATTTGGTTGCCCCAGCACAATGAACGATATAATCGAAGCCTCCATTATGAGTCTCTTTATAAGCAGAAAGTTGGTCCCGAAGTTTGTTAAGGTGAGAAAAATCCAATTCGATGAAATTCAAATTTTGATATTGAAGATACTCTTTGCTACTAGAAGAACGAATACCGGCCCACACTGAGAACTGCTTTTTTAAAGCCTCTTCTACTATAAAACTTCCAATAAATCCGCTTGCCCCGGTCACTAAAATACTGCTCATAGTCAAACCTCTAAATTTCAGAATTAGCGACAAAGATAAAATATAAATCAGTTTCCTTTTCTATTTTGTGATTATTTTCAATGTAAAACTAAGTTTTAGGCAATTTCAGAACCATCCAAAACAATTATTTGTTTACTTTGTATGTTCTATGATTTTATTTAAAACAATATACACATGGCAAAAAATAAAGAAAAAAAAGCCGGCAAACGAATGAAAAAGAATGATCTGGCTAATATGCTAATGAATTTCTTTCACTCCAAATCTACTGAAGTACTTAGTTTAAAATATATCTTTTCGGAACTACGCCTAACTACGCATCCTCTGAAAATGCTCTGTGTTGAGATACTCAATGAGTTGAAAGAGGGAGAATATATCGCCGAAGTTGACAAAAGTAAATTTCGTCTAAACGATCGTGGGACAGAGATGACAGGAACTTTTTTCCGCAAAAGTAATGGAAAAAACTCTTTCATTCCGGAAGAAGGTGGCGATCCTATTTTCATCGCTGAACGCAACTCGGCCCATGCCATGAATAAAGATAAGGTACGCATTGCATTCTATGCCAAACGAAAAAACCATGAGGCTGAAGGTGAAGTAGTTGAAATATTACAACGAGCCAATGACACTTTTGTGGGAACACTTGAAGTAGCTAACTCCTATGCTTTTTTGGTAACTGAAAACCGCACACTGGCCAACGATATCTTTATCCCAAAAGAAAAACTTAAAGGTGGAAAAACAGGTGACAAGGCGATTGTAAAAGTGACCGAATGGCCTGATAAAGCGAAAAATCCTATAGGGCAAGTAGTAGACATCTTGGGCAAAGCCGGAGACAATACCACTGAGATGCACGCCATCTTAGCCGAGTTCGGATTGCCTTATGTTTATCCTTCGGCAGTAGAAAAAGCTGCAGACAATATTCCGGCAGAAATATCTAAAGAAGAAATAGCCCTTCGCGAAGACTTCCGCAAAGTGACGACCTTTACCATTGATCCGAAAGATGCCAAAGACTTTGACGACGCACTTTCCATCCGGAAGCTAAAAGACAACTTGTGGGAAGTAGGGGTGCATATTGCAGATGTATCTCACTATGTAAAAGAAGATAGTATCATTGATAAAGAGGCTCAAAAACGAGCCACCTCCGTCTATCTGGTAGACCGTACCATACCTATGCTTCCTGAGAGGTTATGCAATTTTATCTGCTCACTCCGTCCTAACGAAGAAAAACTAGCTTACTCCGTTATTTTTGACATTACAGAAAAAGGAGAAGTTAAAGATTCAAGAATAGTTCATACCGTAATTGAATCGGATCGTCGATTCACGTATGAGGAAGCGCAACAGATTATAGAAACCAAGCAGGGGGATTTTAGCGACGAAGTATTGATGATGGATACTATCGCCAAAGCACTCCGCCAAAAACGCTTTTCAGCCGGTGCCATCAACTTTGACCGCTATGAAGTGAAGTTCGAAATTGACGAAAAAGGTAAACCATTGAGTGTATACTTTAAAGAATCGAAAGACTCTAACAAGCTTGTTGAAGAGTTTATGCTACTGGCAAATAGAACGGTAGCTGAGAAAATAGGCAGAGTGCCAAAAGACAAAAAAGCGAAAGTACTACCGTATCGTATTCACGACTTACCAGATCCTGAAAAATTGGATAATTTGGCGCAGTTCATTGCCCGATTCGGTTATAAGATACGCACTTCCGGCACAAAAAGTGATGTGTCCAAATCCATTAATCACTTACTTGATGATATCCAAGGAAAGAAAGAAGAAAATCTTATCGAAACCGTCTCTATCCGTGCCATGCAAAAAGCTCGTTACTCAACCCATAACATTGGACACTACGGATTGGCATTCGATTATTATACGCACTTTACCTCTCCTATCCGCCGTTACCCTGATATGATGGTACACCGCCTTGCCACCAAATATATGGAAGGTGGAAGAAGTGCATCTGAATCAAAATACGAAGAATTGTGCGATCACAGTTCCAGTATGGAACAGATTGCAGCTAATGCCGAACGTGCGTCGATTAAATACAAGCAAGTCGAATTCATGAGTGAGCATGTAGGACAAACCTATGATGGCGTAATTTCAGGAGTTACCGAGTGGGGACTTTATGTAGAGTTAAACGAAAACAAATGTGAAGGCATGGTTCCCGTTCGCGATTTGGGAGACGATTACTATGAGTTTGATGAGAAGAACTATTGTCTCCGTGGACGCCGCAAGAACCGTATATATAGCTTAGGAGATGCAATAACAATCAAAGTTGCTCGTGCCAATTTAGAGAAAAAGCAACTAGACTTTGCATTAATAGACTAAAAGCTATTTATGAAGACCATTATAATTGAAGATAAAGAGCGAGTGGAAGAAATTATCGCTCGCTGCGATATATGTTATGTCGGCATCACTGACTTGGAAGGAAACCCCTATGTTATCCCCATGAACTTCGGTTACCAAGATGGAGTAATCTATCTCCACTCAGGCTCTGCAGGTAGTTGCCTTGATATGCTTGCTCAAAACAACCGTGTTTGCATCACCTTCAGCATTGATCACGAATTAATTTTTCAACATCCTAAAGTGGCATGTAGCT
Organism: Bacteroides sp. UBA1317; assembly: GCA_002307035.1. Lineage (GTDB taxonomy): Bacteria > Bacteroidota > Bacteroidia > Bacteroidales > Bacteroidaceae > Bacteroides. Next base: position 7,635 of record DBTL01000156.1, on the reverse strand, counting down.
ATCGAATGAAAGCTAAAAGTGTTATCTGTCGGGGACAAGTCGACTTTTTGGAAGATATTGAGGAAAAACGCCAGGCTCTCGACATTATCATGCATCACTACATTGATAGGGAATTTATTTACTCCGATCCTGCTGTTAAAAACGTAAAAGTTTGGGAAGTGCCTATCGGCAATGTTACAGCAAAAGAATATGCCGTTCCACATATATAGATAATATATTAATGCAAAAAGGCCTCCTCACACAAGGAAGCCTTTTTCTTCACCAACAAAAAAAATAATAGAGGTACAAATTATCAATTATAGCGGATATTCTTCAAAAGCATAAAGAATAGTAGACAAGTAACGCTCACCTGTGTCAGGCAATAAAACAACGATGGTTTTTCCTTCATATTCAGGCAGTTGGGCCAATTGGACAGCTGCCCACACAGCCGCACCCGAAGAGATACCCACCAATAAACCTTCTTTAGCAGCCAATTCACGGCTGGTGCGAATCGCATCATCATTCTTCACTAGTTGAATGAAATCAACCACTTCTGCATTATAAGTTTTAGGCACAAAACCGGCACCTATGCCCTGAATTTTATGAGGTCCGGGAGCACCCCCCGAAAGAACGGGAGAATCAGCAGGTTCCACTGCTACAATCTTCACCTTTGGGTTATGTTTTTTCAAAGCAGCACCTACACCACTCACTGTTCCACCAGTACCTACCCCAGCCACAAATACGTCCACTACCCCGTCTGTGTCACGCCATATTTCTTGTCCGGTAGTCCGTTCATGTATAGCAGGATTAGCAGGATTTTCAAATTGTTGCAAGATAATAGAGTCTGGATTTTCATTTTTCAACTCTTCCGCCTTGGCAATAGCTCCTTTCATTCCATTAGCACCAGGAGTTAACACCAAATTAGCTCCTAATGCTTTAAGGAGATTGCGCCTTTCCAAACTCATCGTGTCGGGCATAGTTAAAATCAGCTTATACCCTTTGGCTGCCGCAGCAAAAGCCAAGCCGACACCAGTATTACCACTAGTCGGTTCAATAATGGTAATCCCGGATTTCAACACCCCTTTTACCTCAGCATCTTCAATCATAGCCAACGCAATACGATCTTTCACACTACCAGCCGGATTAAAGTATTCCAACTTGACTACAAGTTTGGCTTTCAGTCCTTTGCTTGCATTATAATTACTCAACTCCAACAATGGAGTGTTACCGACCAAATCAGTTAGTTTTTTTGCAATCTTTCCCATCTTTATATTGTTTTATTTTCGTCTTTAATTATTATGTTACAAAGATAGTCTCTATTTCAGTATCCCGAAATACCACAAGTATGGTAATTTTGTACTATAAATAGGTGAGAATTCTATTGCAACAAGAAATATATGTATTCTCACTGATTGCTATTTTCGCAATAATTCTTACCTTTGCAAACATTATATAATAAAGGATATCATAATGAGTCCATTAAATTTTACTCACATTTTGACACAAACAGTTGATGAGCTCTCGGAAAGCGAATCATACAAAGGACTGTTTCATCAGCACAAAGATGGCGAACCATTGCCATCGGCAAGAATATTGTGCGACATAATCGAACTTGCTCGTTCTATTCTTTTCCCCGGATATTATGGAAATTCTACAGTAAATAGCCGAACAATAAATTACCATATCGGCGTAAATATAGAGAAACTATTTGATTTGCTCTCTGAGCAAATATTAGCCGGATTGTGTTTCGGCAGCGATGATAATACGGCTGGTTGCGCTGACCAGCAGCGAGAAGAGGCTTCTAACCTAGCTGCCAAATTCATCAGCAAGCTACCAACTCTGAGAAAGATGCTAGCTACAGACGTTGAAGCAGCCTATAACGGCGATCCTGCTGCTGAAAGTTTTGGCGAAGTGATTTTCTGTTATCCCGCCATAAAGGCAATCAGTAATTACCGTATAGCTCATGAACTGTTACTATTGGGTGTACCTCTCATTCCCCGTATTATCACCGAAATGGCGCACAGTGAAACAGGGATTGATATTCATCCGGCTGCAAGAATAGGAAGCCATTTTACCATTGATCACGGTACAGGTGTTGTTATAGGCGCTACAAGTATTATTGGCAACAACGTAAAGCTGTATCAAGGAGTCACTTTGGGTGCAAAAAGTTTTCCTTTGGACAACGAAGGCAAACCGATAAAAGGCATTCCCCGTCATCCGATATTGGAAAATAATGTAATTGTTTATTCTAATGCAACCATTTTAGGACGAATAACCGTTGGACACGACGCTACAGTAGGAGGAAATATTTGGGTAACAGAAGATGTTTCACCCGAAGCCAGGATCGTACAAACAAAAGCAAAGAAATAAAGAGAGATATATTTTCTGTGGACAAATAACGCAGATAGAGATTTCACATAGTAACAACGTAATATAGAATAATGAGCGAATCATTCGAAATGATTGCCAAAACCTTTCAGGGATTGGAAGAAGTACTGGCAGAGGAATTAACAGGACTAGGAGCTAACGATGTGCAAATTGGTCGCCGTATGGTTTCCTTTAGCGGAAACAAAGAGATGCTGTATAAGGCCAACTTCTGCCTTCGTACCGCTATACGCATTCTTAAACCAATCAAGCACTTTACCGCTAAACACGCTGATGAAGTATATGAGCAGATAAAAGCCATCAAGTGGGAAGAGATTTTGGATGTTGACAAAACGTTTGCTGTGGATGCCGTTGTGTTTAGCGATGAATTTCGCCACTCCAAGTTCGTGTCATATAAAGTAAAAGACGCTATTGTTGATTACTTTCGCGAATTTAATGGAAAACGCCCATCGGTACGAATCAACAAGCCAGACGTGCTGCTCAATATTCATATTGCTCAGACCAGCTGTACACTCTCACTAGATTCTTCAGGTGAGTCGCTACACAGACGTGGGTATCGTCAAGAAGCAGTAGAGGCCCCGCTTAATGAAGTTTTGGCTGCGGGAATGCTACTAATGACGGGATGGAAGGGTGAATGCGATTTAATAGATCCTATGTGCGGATCAGGCACTATTCCGATCGAAGCGGCTCTTATTGCTAAAAACATTGCTCCCGGAGTATTCCGAAAAGAGTTCGCCTTCGAAAAATGGGTGGACTTTGATCAGGAAATGTTTGATAATGTATATAATGACGATAGTCAAGAACGAGAATTTAAGCATAAAATATACGGCTACGACAATAATCCCAAAGCAAACGAAATAGCGACTCACAACGTAAAAGCTGCCGGAGTATCGAAAGAAGTCATTTTGAAATTGCAACCCTTTCAGCAATTTGAACAACCAAAAGAAAAATCGATTCTCATAACCAATCCTCCTTACGGAGAACGTATTTCAACCAAAGATTTGCTCGGTTTATATCAGATGATAGGCGAACGGTTAAAACATGCCTTCTGTGACAACGATGCGTGGATATTAAGCTATCGAGAAGAATGTTTTGATCAGATTGGATTAAAGCCAAATCGAAAGATTCCTTTATTCAATGGCCCACTGGAATGTGAGTTCCGTAAATATCAAATATTTGGTGGAAAATATAAGGAATTTAAAAAAGTTACCGTTGAGAAGAAACCCTATAGTAAATCAAAGCCCAACGATTAAACCATTCAACATGAAAACGATAGAGAAAACAGGAAAAAGCATCCGCCGCCTCCTTATTCTTCATGTGTTATTTTTCACTTCAAACATTATGGCACAAGGAACGAAGCTTCCAACATTGGAAGATCTTATTCCAGGTGGAGAGACATTTCGCACTGCAGAGAATTTATTCGGCTTGCAATGGCAAGGAGATATCTGTATCAAACCCGATATAGACAAATTATCCACTATTAACCCGGCCAACGGTAAAGAAACGGTTCTTATCAGTAAAGAAGAAGTGAATAAAATTCTGGAAACTGAGAAGCTTGGAAAAATTCAGAGTTTTTACAATGTAAGCTTTCCTTACGAACTAAATAAGCAGTCGCCAAACAATTTAATGCTTATCACCATTCCGAAGCTGCGGATATTATTTAATATTGACAAGAAGACGATAGAATGGAGGCAGGCACGCAACAACAAAGCACAAAATGATGATTGGGATAAGAAAAGTAAAGCCTTAGCATTCACCATTGATAATAACTTGTATGTCACCGCCGCCAACGGGACAACTACTGCCGTAACCAATGAACCTGAGGGAATTGTTTGTGGACAATCAGTTCACCGCAATGAGTTTGGCATCAGTAAAGGTACTTTTTGGAGTCCAAAAGGAAACTTGTTGGCATTCTATCGCATGGACGAAAGTATGGTATCGCAATATCCATTAGTAGACATTACCGCCAGAGTAGGCACAGTAAATAATGTACGCTACCCTATGGCAGGAATGAACAGTCACAAAGTAGCGATAGGCATTTATAATCCAATAACCCGAAAAAGTCTTTATCTAAACACAGGAGACCCTACTGACCGATATTTTACGAATGTCAGTTGGTCACCAGATGAGAAAAGCCTCTTTTTGATAGAGCTAAATCGTGATCAAAATCATGCCAAACTTTGTCAATACAATGTGGAAAATGGCGAATTAATAGCTACCCTTCTTGAAGAAACACATCCCAAATACGTAGAACCTCAGCATCCTATTGTTTTTCTACCTTGGGATAGCAGCAAATTCATTTACCAAAGTCAGCGGGACGGATTTAATCATTTATATCTATATAATATAAACGGCAAACTAATTAAGCAACTTACATCCGGTAATTGGCTAGTGAGCGAATTGATAGGCTTTGATGAAGCAGAAAAAGAGTTAATCATAGCTGCCACAAAAGTTTCTCCCCTGCAAAACAATCTGTTCCGTGTAAACCTCAAGAACAGTAAAATTACAGCAATAGGATCTCAAGAAGGTGTACATAGTGGCATTCTTAGTGCATCGGGCAAATATATCATTGACAGATATACCTCTCCTACGATAGCCCGTAGCATTAATGTCCTAAATACACAGAACAACAAGAATATTAATCTGCTAACAGCAAAAGATCCGTTTGCCGGCTATACTATGCCAAGCATTGAAACCGGAACCATTAAAGCTGCAGATGGAGTAACTGATCTATATTACCGCATCATCAAATCGGCTGACTTTGATCCAAGCAAAAAATATCCGGTTATTGTCTACGTTTATGGTGGTCCGCACGCACAAATGATCAATAACGGGTGGCAAAATGGAGCTCGTGGTTGGGACATATATATGGCCAATAAAGGCTATATAATGTTCACTTTAGACAATCGAGGAAGCGAAAATCGAGGATTGGAGTTTGAGAACTGCACATTCCGTCATCTCGGTATTGAAGAAGGTAAAGATCAGATAAAAGGAATAGAATACTTAAAAAAATTGCCCTATATCGATGGAGATCGTATCGGTATACACGGTTGGAGTTTCGGTGGGCACATGACTACTGCATTAATGCTTCGCTATCCCGACATATATAAAGTAGGAGTAGCAGGAGGTCCGGTCATAGATTGGTCATACTACGAGATAATGTATGGGGAACGATACATGGACACTCCACAAAACAATCCGGAAGGATACAAAGCAGACAATTTGAAGAATTTAGCAGGAAACCTAAAAGGTCACTTACTCATTATTCACGACGACCATGATGACACCTGTGTACCACAACATACACTATCATTTATGAAAGCTTGTGTAGATGCCCGTACTTATCCCGACTTATTTATTTATCCCGGACATAAGCATAACGTTGTCGGACGCGACCGGGTACATCTGCACGAAAAGATAACAAGATATTTCGAAGACAACCTGTAAGTTTAATAATAAATATACAACAAATTATGAAATTGTTACTATTAGGTTCAGGAGGCAGAGAACATGCTCTAGCATGGAAAATAGCCCAAAGCCCCAAAGTGGAAAAATTGTATATTGCACCCGGTAACGCAGGCACATCTGCTATCGGAGAAAATGTAGATATCAAAACGACTGACTTTCAATCATTGAAAGTTTTCGCCTTGGAACGAGAAATAGACATGATCGTCGTGGGTCCCGAAGATCCCTTAGTAGAAGGAATTTTCGATTTTTTTAAAGGCGACATCATGTTGCAACACATCGCTATCATTGGGCCTTCGATGAAAGGTGCCCAGCTAGAAGGTAGTAAGGAATTTGCCAAAGGTTTTATGGAACGGCACAACATCCCCACCGCTCGTTATAAAAGTGTAACAACCGAGACGCTGAATGAAGGACTCGCATTTCTTGAAACCCTTTCAGCTCCTTATGTACTCAAGGCCGATGGACTTTGTGCAGGCAAAGGTGTTCTCATTCTCCCCTCACTTGAGGAAGCTCAAAAGGAACTTAAAGAGATGCTCAATGGAATGTTTGGACAAGCCAGCGCAACAGTTGTTATCGAAGAATTTCTGAGTGGCATAGAATGTTCTGTGTTTGTGCTTACTGATAGCGAACATTACAAAGTACTACCTGTAGCGAAAGATTACAAACGAATTGGCGAAGGAGACAAAGGTCTCAATACTGGTGGCATGGGTAGTATTAGTCCGGTTCCGTTTGCCAACGAAGAGTTTATGGAAAAAGTTCGCGAATGCATCATAGAACCTACCATCAACGGGTTGAGAGAAGAAGGTATTCTATACAAAGGATTCATCTTTTTAGGACTCATCAAAGTAAAAGGCGAGCCGATGGTTATCGAGTACAACGTACGTATGGGTGATCCGGAGACAGAAAGTGTAATGCTTCGAATACAGAGCGATATCGTAGATTTATTTGAAGGTGTATATCATGTTAACCTCGACACCAAAACAATGATATTAGATCCTCGTACAGCTGCTTGCGTGATGCTAGTAAGCGGAGGATATCCCGAAGAGTATCGCAAAGGTTACCCCATCACCGGCTTCAACTTGGCAGAAACAACTGACAGCCTTTTGTTTCATGCCGGAACGACTGTAAAAGAAGGACGTGTAGTAACAGACGGTGGGCGTGTCATCGCAGTTTGCTCTTATGGAGACTCTAGAGAAGAAGCCCTTGAGAAAAGTTATAAAGTCGCCGACTTGATAACTTTTGATAAAAAATATTTCCGACGAGATATCGGATTCGATTTATAGTGAGAAACAATTATCTACAAAAAAAAGTAACGGCGGGCAGAATGACTCTTCCCGTCGCTATTATTATTTCCATTACCTGTTGGGTTCTGGCTTCATTCTTATTACCCAGCCTTCCTGAGAAAAAAACAACCTACTCGCTCTTCCAAGTTCTCGATTTATCAGCCATTCCTTATTGGGCAAACAAAGCGGTCAGTTTTATCCTTTATGCCATAATCGGCTATTCGCTAATAGAATTAAACAGCACTTTTGCCATCATCCGTATGAGAGCGTCAGTGCAGACATCGCTTTTTTTATTATTCACTGCCGCCTGCCCAGTTTTACACCAATTACATGCTGGAAACATAACTGCTATAGCGATCCTTTTATCTATCTATTTTCTTTTCAAAAGTTATCAAGTCCACCAATCTTCTGGCGATTTATTCCATTCTTTCCTTTTTATAGGTATAGGTAGTCTGGCATTCCCTCAATTTGTGATATTGATACCCATCTGGCTTATCGGAGCCTATAACCTTCAATCACTTAA
>DBTL01000063.1 GCA_002307035.1 Bacteroides sp. UBA1317 | reverse complement strand
CGTTACTTTGGTTACGGCTATAGGTATCGTAATCGGCAGCCTGAATGGCCCACTTGATACAACGGTAACCCTGATTCCAACCATTGAAATCGTCACCAACATTCATTGAGGTGTCATCCGATATAAGTAAAGTAACGTTTTTGGTAAGCACCACACGCTGCTCGTTGTACAGATAAGGCGTTGTGGTCTTAGTAAAGGTCGAAATGTTATAAGTATAAAGAGAGTCTTTCAAAATGATATCATTGCGGTCGTCTCCTTCCAGAGAGAAACGATCGGCCGCTTCCGGGGTAACTGTGAAAATACCACCGGCATTCTTCGAAATCGTTACGCCGAGCAAACCAGTACCACTTCCTCCATCATTATTGAATTTAGGCCAGTATTGGAATCGGGCGTATGTCATACCTTGTGCTGTTGCATTATCATAAGGCATTGCATAAATGAAATCCTTGATGAGGTAACCGTTATCCGGCATGAACTTGTCGCGATAGCTATCGCTCAAATCGAAATTGCCGCTATTGATTATTTCATCACAGTAGCTCACCGCATCATCAAGCTTGGAGTTGGTCAAAGTGGCTTCATAATCGGCAACATCGCTGGTGGTGTAAACAGCCCAATTCAGATACAGTTTTACAAGAAGGGCCTCGGCCATCCATTTGGTTGGTTTTCCATAAGTCGATGCATCAACAGTTTCGGACAAACCGCCTGAATCAATGGCACGAAGCAGGTCGTCTTCTATAAAGGCTGCCACATCAGCACGTGAAGAACGCTCAATAGCCTCGTCGCTTTCAAGAACATGGTCCAAAATCGGGGTATCGCCAAACATATCCATAAGGATGAAATGATAGAATGCACGCATTGCCAAGGCTTGTGCGATAGACTCATCGGTGGCTTCGTCGCCTCCAAGATCCACGATAGCCTGATTGCACTTGGTGATGACCCCTGTGATATCACCATACCAATCGATATGCGCATCATCCGGATTAGTCATGTGAAGCGTGGAGTGGACATAATTGCCGGCGTCATACCAGTTGCCACCATAAGTGACCGCGGTAAATTCGTCGGAAGATAAACATGCGGCTTCAACATAACGACGTCCCAAAGCACCACGGAATCCATAGTATAAATCTGCCATCTTTGCCTCGGTTGCAATTTCGGAAGTCGGATAAGAAGTATAGGTAGATTTGACATCTACGTCCAAATCGGTACAGGCTGTTGCTGATGTTAACAGCAAACCTGCAAATAAAGTATTTTTAATATAGCTTTTCATTGTAAGTTTAATTTTTAGATGATTAGAAATTAATATTTACACCTAACATAAATGTACGAGTACGAGGATAATAGCTAGTACGTCTATCCATTCCAGGATCCAAGCCACCAAGATTAATTTCAGGGTCACGACCGGAATAGCCGGTAATTGTGAACAAGTTATTGCAGGTTGCATATACCTTGAGTGAATTAACCCAATTACCCATATTTCCGAAAGAGTAACCCAAAGATAGGGTTGACAGACGGAAATAGTCTCCATTCTCTAACCAACGGTCTGAAGGAGCTTGCGACTGAACGTCAGTTGCCTTTTGTTCTGTGGCGACTGATTTCAGCACATTTCTGCCTTCGGTGACAAAGCTTACATTACTATATTGTTCGCGAGTTGCATTATAAATCTTATTGCCAAAAACTCCTGTGAAGAACATGTCCAGACTCCAATTCTTATATTTGAAGTTGTTTGTCCAGCCTAAAGTCAACTTAGGCTGTGCAGAGCCTGTGATAGTTCGGTCTGTGTCAACCGGGTCTTTTGTAGTTTCACCGGTGCGTTCACCGGTTTCTGTATCATGTTTGTAGAATACTGATACGCCGTCTGAGTCATAGCCAGCCCATTCATAGGTATAGAAAGTTCCAAGCGGATGACCTTCCATAATACGCTCTACTTGTGCGTTTGAAGAATAACCTGCAATTTCGGGATCACCTGTTGAAATATAATCTACAGAATAATCACTGTTGGAAATACTCTTCACATTATTTTTGTTATGTGAAAGGTTCAAGCTTGTATCCCAAGTGAAATCCTTTATACTGACAGGGGTTGCATTGATGGTGAGTTCAATACCTCTATTGTTAATATCACCCACATTTGCATACATCGTACCATAAGGATAACGGTTTGTTGATACATTATATGAATAAATCAAATCGCTTGTACGTTTATCATAATATTCGATTGTACCACCCAGACGCCCTCCAAAGAATGTAAAATCAAGGCCTACATTGAGCATTGCAGTTCGTTCCCATTTCAAATCAGGATTTGCATTTGACTGAGCAGCTAGTGTACGGTAAAGGCTGGAATCTCCATTAGAGTCCGTATAGGTAAACCATCCGGAAGGCCCATAAGTCTGAATTGCCTGGAAAGCGCCAAATCCCAAAGAGTTACCACTGACACCATAACCAACACGGAATTTCAAATCATCAAATATATTCAGATCCTTGATGAATTTCTCTTCACTCATACGCCATGCAAGAGATGCAGAAGGAAATGTTCCCCAACGATTGTTCGCACCGAAAGCAGAAGAACCGTCACGGCGGATAGTAGCCTGAAGCATATATTTACTATTGTATGAATAGTTCAAACGGCCATAGAAAGAAATCATGCGGAGAGTTTCCAATGCATAAGCTGTTATACCACTCATATCCATTTTGTTGGCAAAAGTAAGGTTATAGTATGAAGTGGCATCACTATAGAAATCATAGACCGTAAGACCAAAGCCATCGTTATTGTCCGTTTGCTCATAAGAGTAACCGGCCATCAAACCTAATTTATGAACATTAGCAAATGTATGGTCATAATTGAAATAAGTTTCCAGTACTTTCTTTTTATTTTCAAGAGTCCCACGATATGCCTGTCCATTAGTAGTAACGATCTGAGACTGTGTAGTATTGTAGTTATTATAGTTAATTTGTTCGTTTGAATAAGAAAGATTCAAGTTCCAACCTAAATCCTTATTGATTTTTAGAGTGGCCTTGCCCGTTCCCTGAAGAACTTTCTTAATTGTTTCGTAAGTATCCTCATAAATCATGGACAGCGGGTTGTAATACTGACTTACCGATGTGTAATTATACCACGTTCCATCTTCATTTTTTGTAGGAAGTAAGGGGGAATAATAGTTCATGGCATCAAACACACTTTCACCATCTTTACTTGATGAAACAGTTTTTCCTTTACTCTGTGCTGCATTGACATTGAAAGCCAAAGTCAAACGATCATTCAAACATTTTGTTTGGACATAAGCACGGCCTGAAATACGCTCAAATTCAGTACCGAGCACAATACCTTCCTTATTCAAATAACTCAGGCTGGCATTGTAGCTGGAACGTTCATTTCCTCCGTTAATAGAAACATTATGACTGTGGCTGACTGCTGTACGAAGTACTTCATCATTCCAATTCGTATTGTAACCCTCATCATTAGGAAGTGTAATATCGTTAGCCGATGCATAAGAAAGTAAATCACTGGCTGACATCATATCAAGGCGTTTGGCAATATTATCAAACCCAACATAACCACTATATGAAACAGATGAACGATCACTTTTGCTTCCTTTTTTTGTCGTGATAAGAATCACACCATTGGCAGCCTTAGAACCGTAAATAGCAGTTGCTGATGCGTCGCGAAGTACATCGACTGATTCAATATCCTCTGGAGCGATAAGATTCAAAGACATACCGGGAATACCGTCAACAACATAATAGGGCTCCATTGCTTCGCCTGTGCGCAGAGAAGATGCACCACGAAGAGAGATAGAGGCTGTTCCTGATGTAGGGTCACTGCTCTGAACGACCGTTAATCCGGGAACTTTGCCTTGCAACAACTGTCCGGGATCGGTATATACACCGGTATTCAGTTTGTCAGCTTTCACTGTAGTAATAGAACTGGTGACATCCTTACGGGTCATACTGCCGTAGCCTACCACTACTACTTCATCCAATGTTTTGTTATCTTCTTTCAGTACGATAGTAATAGAGGATTGATTCGTGAGCTTTACTTCTTGGGAGATATACCCAATATAAGTAAATGCAAGAATCTTTCCAGAAGCAGCTTTGATATCGAACGAACCATCCATATCAGTAATTGTACCGACGGTTGTTCCTTTCACGAGAACATTCACACCAACGAGTGGTTCCCCTTTCTCGTCTTTTACTTTTCCGGATATGCTGGTTTGAGCAAAAGCGGAAAGACTAGTCATCAGAAAGACGAATAGATTAAAAAAAACAGTTTTTCGCATAACGTGATAATTAAAGGTTAATAAATACGATTTATTGTAGGCAAATGTAAAGGTTGGATTGGCAGAGTAGGGTGAAAATCAAAAATAAAAAGTGTATTTTTGAACAGAACCCTATTTCTTCATCATATTTTAATATATATCTGTTTTTTATAGAGAGGATAACCAATTCCCCAATTTAAAAAGACGAAAATAAAAGCATATACCAACGATGATACTTGAGCATTTGCTATGAAAGAATGAATTTCACTATATAAGTTGTTTGAAACACCATACTGTCCGAAAACGATTGATAATAGTTCACTCATCACGTAGATGAAGAGAGGATTCACACCAAAACAGACGAAGAATGGTGTCCAGCTTTTATGCTCTTTGACGTCTATGACATACATGAGGAAAGCTAACAGGCTAGCTGCCATACCACAGGTGAACAACACCAATGTAGGTGACCAGATCCTTTTATTCATAGGTATACCATACGAGAAGGCCAGGCCAATAGTCATTAATACAAAGCCAAAGAGAAACAAATGCATGATTTTTTGATCCAATGTTTGCTTTTCTATGATCAATTTACCACACCAGAAGCCTATCAGGGTGTGAGCAATGGAAGGAATGATGCCTAGTAATCCTTCAGGGTCAATCGGACTTTTATGATAGAGATGTGCTTCTCCAAAGATTAAACGATCTGTGATAGATAAAATGTTAGTGGCATCGCAGGAATAACCATTTCCCCAGTAAAGAATGGCTGTATATCCTACTAACAATGCACCGCATAACCACAATATCCATTTATGTTTCATTGTAATAGCTATGAAGGAAACAACGCCATAGCAGAGACCTATTCGCTGCAAGACGCCCGTGAATCGTAAATGATCAAAGGGCAAAAAATCTCCTTTGCAACATGCCTCAAACCAATGAATGGCACATCCTATCAATAAAATGATGCAAGTACGTTTTAAAATCTTCAGGATTAACGAACCTGACCATTCAAATTGATACTTCCGTAGCGAAATGTACGTGGAGATGCCCACCATGAATAGAAAGAAAGGGAAGACAAGATCGGCCAACGAGAGACCATTCCAAGCTGCATGGCGCAAAGGTTCATAGGAGGAGTCTCCTCCGCCATTGTTGACCAATATCATACCTGCAACGGTTAATCCGCGCAGTACATCCAAGGATAGTAATCTTTGCTTCTTTTGCGATGAGTTCATCTTAGTGTTTTATTAGTTGATTATCGTTTTTATTTGCCGAAAGCTCTCTTAAAAACTTCTTTGGCTATTGTGATGCAATCCCCTTCAGGATCAGCAGTGTAGGTATTTGTAGCCTTTGTCCATGGCTCTTCCATTGCGTAATAATCCAGTTCGATCATTGGCTTTCCGGCTAATACATCCCGTAGTACTTGCCAATAGGCATCCCATCTTTTATAATAAAAGTCTTTTAATATTCCATTCCACTCTTTGTGAGCATAGTCACGCAATCCGCCTTCATTGGCAGAGAAGCGATTACCCCATGTGGTGATTTGTACGCGTGCATTCCATTCATACAGATTCTTTTCTTCTTCTGTATTTCCTAAGGCACGTGCCTGCTGAATCCAGTTGCCTACACGGAACTCTTTTCGGGTACCAAGCAGTTTATCCTGTGCCAGTAGCAGATCTAAAAACTCTTTTGAATCCGCCTCAAAGCTTTTCTTATCGAAACTTTTGAAATCGGCAATGGTCCTATTGTAAATGATTCTTGCTTGATCAGAGATGGCCTGACGAACAATGTCAACCAAGTCATATTCAAAGTTATTATTCCCGCGATATTGATCGGCCACACTTAGTAGCAATCGTGCTGCATCAGCCGTCGTTGTGGGATCATAATAGTTTTGCATCTTTGACCAACTAGAGGCTTGGAAGTTATTTAACGAAGGGCGTCCGCAGAAAATAGATTCGTGTGTACCTTGTTGGTTATTTCCTTGCGGACAATTGTAGATGCCATTGGTTAAAATGCTCCAAGCTTCATCAATTGCTTTGTTTTTTGTGCCATATCGAGCCGCTGCATATTCTTTTATCCAGCTCTCTTTGGTGACTTTCTCTGTACGCCAGGGGAGTTCTGACATCAATTCAAACATTACCGGATTGTTTTCTATGCCTTCCATGGTAAAACCGATACCTTTTAGATGTGCAGCCAACGGATTATCCTTTGTTTGGTAGAAATTATTCAATAGCTGGTCCATGCGCCCATGAAGTCCCACATTTGCACCAAAGTTCTCCAGCATGCAGAATAGCCAATCGTGTTGATGATAGCCTTGCTCACGATACCAAAGTGACGGTTGCATGCCCCACATAGGTCGGCATTCACTAAATAAATCGAGTATCAATAAATCACCGTTTTTCATGTTTTTGATCATCTCGTCACGAGGATTCTCTGTCCACCCCTGCACTACCCAAACAGCTCTCGGATTGACCTTTTTCATAGCATCCATAACAGCTTTTCCTGCTGCATCCAAATCTACACTTTCAATGCCTTTTGCTTCGTGAAAAGGATCCATTGAATAGTAGTTGGCCTTGCCAAATAAACGCTCAAGTTCTTTGTAATAGAGTGCTGCAATTTCTTGAAAGTGACTATCGGTAGGTTGAAGAAAAGTCGGACGAATATACCCATTCCATAATTCAGCATCTGCTACATTCAATCCCAGTTTTTCTTTCGCATTGTGAGGAAGCATACCCGAATATCCCGGAAAAACAGGCTCGATGCCATATTCGCGCATGCGTTTCACTATTTTCTTTTGTAAGATCGTTTGCTGAGCATACCAACTGTCGGGATTTGGGCCACCCCAACCTTCGAGGTTATTCATCTCCCACCAAGCCAGAAAAGCCGGGCCGGCAATGAATTCATTAATCTCCTTTTTGCTGTAACCCAGCTTTTTAAGCATATTAAACCAGACGCATTCTTCCCCCACAATAGCTAGTGGGAGATTTACTCCATGAAGTGCCATCCAATCAATCTCTTGCTCCCAACGATTCCAATCCCAAAAGGCCATGGAATAAGAATAAGTGCAATAGTTGAAATCATAACGTAACTTCAACGGAGTTTCGAAATGTTTTTTTTCCTTTACTGCAGGCAAAATTTCCGGTAGTTTAGCTGACATACCATTCCACGACAATTGAATGCCTGCATAATACTTCAGGTACCAATTTAGTCCCGTAGCGATACTGACATAATTGTTACCCCGAATCACAACCTTTGAACCTTTTTGATCTAATTCAAAAAAGTCTTTGTTTTGCTGATTAACTACCTCAACTATAAATTTCTTAGATGCTCCTTGATCAATACGCTCCAATAAACCCTTTATAGGATTATTTGCAAATGAAAATAAGGAGAATACACAAGCCAATAAAAAACAGATTATATACTTTTTCATTTTTTCTATGGTGTTTATATATTAATTATCCAGTCAATACTTAGCGGGCTATTTGAGACTTTACATATAAGTGGAAGAGTAGGGTTCTTGGCAATCCAAAGTTCTGTTCCATCAATATCTGCTATCACTTTTAATAGGGGATAGCTTCTTCCACGTAAATTGAATGAGCCTTCTTCTTTTTGGAGACGATAAATGGTATGATTGTAAACGAAAGATTTTTCAGTTACCAGCGATTGAAATGCTGCCTGAGAAATGCATCCAAAAGTTTCATCTTCTTTCAAAAAGAGTTGTTCTCCATCATTTGGCTGAGAGAAACTTAGCATGGTTCCGTTTGATAAACCTTGATCTGAAGTAATAATGCAACCTGTGTGTGTCTTTAAGTTCCTGACGATTGACCATTGCCAATACATAGCGCCCTTTTTCTGCTCTATAACCACATTGTAACTACGTGTTTGTCCATGCAGTTTGAATACATAATGCAATGTGTCACTTTTTTCAACTACCTGATTATCAGTCTGAGCTGCTAGTTGTTGAAAAAGGCAGATAGCTAGCAACATCATTCTTATTATTTTTCTCGTTTGTTTCATCTTTGTATCATTTTAGTTGTTGAGGGGGTAGTTCCCGAGTGCCCCATTCAGTAGGCTTGGCACCCATTTCCAAGACCAATTCGCCACCTTTCATTAACTCGTCATGTGAAATCCATGCCCGATTTAGCTGTTTCCCATTCAGTAAGGCTTTGCCTATGTATCGTTTCTCGTCCGATAATTGCTGTGCACTAATTTTGAATGATTTTCCATTGTCCAGATGAATCACCGACTCTTTTAAGAAGGGAGTGTTGAGCAGATAATAAGCCTGACCGGCATTTGGATAAAGTCCCAACATATGAAAAGCCAACCACGAAGACATGGCACCCGAATCATCATTTCCCGGAAGTCCCATGTTCGAATCATTGAAGTGACTAGATATAATCTGATGAATTCTGTCGCTACTTACATACGGTTTCCCAATCCAGTGATACAAGCAAGGGGTGAGAAATGAAGGTTCATTGTTTACATTATAATAGTTACGATCAAAGAAGATGTTCAGGCGTTTTTGAAAAGTTTCCTTGCCACCCGATTTTTCAATTAAAGCCGGAACATCATGAGGAATGCTCAACGAATATTCCCAAGAAGTACCCTCGTACAAGAAAGCACTCCACCAAGGAAGGTACCATGGTGCTTCACTGATTAACGGATGATAACGAAAAGTTGGGCTATATACTTTCGATGAACCGAAAGGAATTTCATCTAACCAGTTGCCATTGGCATCCCGAGGCATGATAAATCCTTTAGCACCGTTATTTTCATACTCATCTCGCCATAAATTTTTCCAATTGGCAGATTGTTTGATGAAGCGGTTATAAACACTCTCTTCGCCCAATCCTTTGGCCACTGTAGCTATGTTATAATCATTGTAAGCGTATTCAACTGTTCGATTGCCCGAACGGTCAATACCGTAAGGCACGTAACCCAATCGATTGTATTCTACTAATCCTCCGCGTCCTTCCTGTTCTTCGTTGCCACCAGGAGGCACTAACGCATCCTTTAGCATTGCTTGAAGTCCTTCTTGGTAGTTGATTCCTTTTAAGCCTTTAACAAAGGCATCAGCAATCAAAACCTCAGCATTCGACCCACCCTGTGTACGCCCGTTGGAGTTACCACTTCGAGCGTCAGGCATATAGCCATCCTGCTTATAAATATCTATCAATGAATTGACAATATCCACTTCTCGCTGCGGGGCAATGAGTGTGATGAGAGGATTAGAAGTACGGTACGTATCCCAGATGGCATAGAAATCATCGTAATAAGGGGCCTCAGTGAACCACAACGGATTTTCACCTGTGCGATCAACCGGCATTAACATCGTGTGATACAGGCTGGTATAGAACATTCGTTTTTGAGCAAGAGTCGTCTTTGGGGCGATTTCAATCCGATCTAATAACTGCTCCCATTTCTCTAAAAGTTCTGTATGCGTTTTTTTGAAGTCCCAATGGGCAATTTCGGTATTTACATTCTCTTTCGCTTTCAGGCAACTGACAAATGAGATGCCGATCTTCATTTGAAGTTTCTGATAAGAAATATCTTTGAAAGAGAGCAAGACTCCGGTTTTTTTACCAGCGTCATACTGGCTTTTTTGATTAGGCATTAGCAAACTGTCTTTCCACGAAGTAAACGCATCAAAAGGATGGTCAAAGATTGCATAAAAATAGACTGTATAAGCTTTTCCATTGTTCCATCCTCCACGAATACGACTATGGCCTCTTACTTCATGATCCGACAATATCTCTATTTCAGAACCTATAAATTGCTGAGCTTCTCTGGTATTAGGCACCGGACTCTCTCCCAGGAAAAAAGCGGCGTCAATCTTTATTGCTTTTTGCGCTGTTTGAGGATATGTAAAACGATAGAAAGCAGCACGCTCGGCTGTAGTGATCTCTGTTTCGATGTTATTACCTTCAAACGTTGTTTGATAGTACCCTAGTGCGGTTTTCTCTTCTTTCCGAAGTGCCGATTGATCTAATTGGGTTAACGATCCGCTGAAAGGCATCACTTGAATGTTGCCATATTTAGGTCCTCCGCCTGTACCACTGACATGTACCTGGCTAAAACCTGTTACTTCTGTGGGCATGGGCAACCAGCCGCTATTAGGCTTTGAGGTGCAATCAGGGCTCGGTTTTACCATACCAAAGGGGCATGACGGACCAATAAAAACGCGACCTAATCCTTCTGATCCAATCATAGGATCAACATATTGTCCATAGTTTGTTTGAGTCTGCGAGAATACATGCAGAGGTAAAGTAAATAAGGTCGCGATTAAAAATAGATAAAGAGGTCTATTCATTACAATCTAAATAAAGGTTTATAGGGCAAAAATAAGTTAATTCTCGCTAATAGAAGGTGAAAAAAGAAAAGGAAAGGAGGATTATTGAAAACTATCAGTTTCATTGGGTTGAAAAGAGAGAATACTGCTAGGCAACATACCAAACTCTTTTTGGAAGCAACGAGAAAAATATTTGGGGTCGTTGAAGCCTACTTCATAAGCTATTTCCGAAATATTGAGATTCTTAGTGACCTTATTGACTTGTACCAACTCCCATGCTTTTTTGAGTCGATAAGTGCTGATGAGTTTAACGCTTGGTTGCCCTACCAAATTTTGCAACTTTTGGTTCAGCAAGGTTTTGCTAATGCCCATGGCTGACGCAAAGTCGCTCACTTCAAAATCCGGATTCTTATAGTTTGCCTCAATCACGGAGAGAATAGAAGCCATAAATTTATTATCGCGCGACTCTTCGTCAATCTGCAAAACTGCC
Source organism: Bacteroides sp. UBA1317 (assembly GCA_002307035.1). Lineage (GTDB taxonomy): Bacteria > Bacteroidota > Bacteroidia > Bacteroidales > Bacteroidaceae > Bacteroides. Next base: position 1,457 of record DBTL01000063.1, on the reverse strand, counting down.
GGATCAAGTTGAAGAGCAAAACGAGTTTGGTTTTGCTTGCGGTTATTGAAAATATTCCGAATACGAACGATCAGCAATTCCTCGTCGAATGGTTTTTGCAGATATTCATCTACTCCAACCCGATAACTCTCTAGTCGCACTTCTTCTGAGATTTTGGCTGTAAGTATTAATAAAGGAATATGGGAAGTAGCCAGGTTTTCTTTTACTCGTTTAGAGAACTCCATGCCATCCATTACAGGCATCATCAAATCGCTCACGATAAAGTCGACAATGTTGTTTTCCAATACGATTAATGCTTCGGCACCATTTCCGGCTTCTAAGATGTGATACTCCGATGAGAGAATTGAGCGTACATAGATACGCATGTCGGTATTATCTTCTACTATTAGAATCGTTGGAACTTCTTGCTTTTTGCCTACATTTATCTCCTCTTTCTCCTTTACAATCAACTTATCTGAGCATTCGGCTGGTGATGGATCGTTGATCGGTGCTGCCAATTCTTGTTGCTCAATGTCATAATCGGGTTGCAGAGATAGTATAACTCTTACTGAAGCACCTTGACTGTGATTATTACACGCATAGATACTGCCACCATGCTGTTGAACAATACGTTTGCAGAGATAAAGTCCGATACCAGTTCCACTTTGTCCGTAGACCGGGAACTTGACGTGCTGGCGCGATTGGTAGAAGCGATCGAAGATACGAGTTAAATCCTTTTCTAAGATACCCACTCCAGAATCAGAGACAGCTATATAAAGAGATTCTACACCTTCGCGGTTAATATATGAATAGAGGTAAAGCGTTACTGAACCACCGTCGGGGGTGAATTTTACCGCGTTCGACAATAAATTGACTAATACTTTACGTATCCATTCTTCATCATAATAATAATGTGAATGTCGCAGATGAATGATCTTGCGAATTTCGATTCTTCGTTCCTTGGCAAAAGCTTGAAAAGGTAACACCAGATTGTCAATGAAAGAAAGTAGCTCGTTACTTCTCTTAGTGATTGTAATTTTACCAGATTCTACTTTGCGGAAATCAAGTAATTGATTGACCAAGGCCAGGAGTGATTTGGAATTGCGTTCAACAATGTTTAATTGCTCTATAACTACGGGATTATTACTTAGTTTTAGCGCACGCTCTATAGGACCCATAATTAAAGTAATGGGAGTGCGGAACTCATGCGTGATGTTTGTAAAAAAAGATATTTTATCGGCCGTAATCTCTTGAATTTTCTTGGAGAGCTCAATTAATTGTTTTTTTTGCTGCGTGAGTAATTCATTTTGTTGTGAGAGTACTTCCATCTTTTCCTCCAACGTTAAGGTACGTTCTTTAACCTTTTCGGTTAGGATACGTCCTTGTTCTTTATAGGAGGCTATTCTACGTTGGTAAAAGTAAGCAGCAGCCAGGCCAATAGCAAATAGAACAAGCAGAAAGAACCACCATGTTTTATA
>DBTL01000090.1 GCA_002307035.1 Bacteroides sp. UBA1317 | reverse complement strand
GGGATAATTATTCTCCAACAGTTTTTGAAGATAAACCTGAAAGTACCTTCTTTAAATCAGATGTGGGAGACTGCATAGACTACTATTTCATGCTGGGTGGGAGCATCGATAGCTCCATAGCCTGTATGCGTGACCTGAGCGGTCAAGCTCCAATGCCTCCCTTATGGACATTCGGTTATTGGCAAAGTAAGGAACGCTATAAAAGCCAAAAAGAATTAGTGGGTGTAGTGAATAAATATCGTGAACTGAGCGTGCCGATCGATGGTATCATTCAAGATTGGCAATATTGGGGCAACAATTATCTGTGGAACGCCATGGAATTTCTTAATACCGAATTTCCTAACCCCAAGAAAATGGTAGAAGATATTCACAACATGAATGCACACGTAATCATTTCTATCTGGTCTTCTTTCGGACCGCAAACAAAACCATTCCGAGAAATGCAATCTAAGAGTATGCTCTTGAATTTTGGCACATGGCCAAAATCGGGCTTGGATAGCTGGCCACCAAACCCAGAATATCCATCGGGCGTTCAACCTTATGATCCTTATAACCCTGAAGCTCGCAATATATACTGGAAGTATTTAAACAAAGGACTTTTTTCGTTGGGAATCGACGGCTGGTGGATGGATTCATCGGAACCCGACCATTTGGATTTCAAACCTTCCGATTTTAATCTGAAAACTTATCTTGGCTCATTCCGTAAAGTACGTAATGCTTTTCCATTGATGACTGTAGGAGGAGTTGCAGAGCATCAACGTGCTACGAATTCTGATAAACGCGTGTTTATCCTTACCCGTTCTGCTTTTGCTGGACAGCAGCGATACGGAGCCAATACATGGTCTGGTGATGTGAATTCTTCCTGGCAATCGTTACGCAACCAGATACCGGCTGGTCTCAACTTCTCAATGAGTGCAATTCCTTACTGGAATACCGATATAGGTGGCTTTTTTGCAAGTGCTTATAAACGAGGTTGGAGCGAGGGAGCTAAAAATCCCTCATTTCAAGAATTGTATGTTCGATGGCTTCAATTCGGGGCATTCACTCCTATGATGCGTTCTCACGGCACGGACATCCCCAGAGAAATATATAATTTTGGAGAAAAAGGTGAAACAATTTACGATGCAATAGCAAAAACAATTAATTTGCGTTATTCACTGTTGCCATACATATACTCTGCTGCATGGGATATTACAAATAACCAATCCACTATGATGCGTGCCTTGGTAATGGACTTTGATGATAAAAATGTTAGAGACATGAGCAATGAATATATGTTTGGCAAATCCATATTGGTCGCACCAATTGTAAACGCACAATATACGCCAGAAGCCATTATAAAATCAAACGAAGAAACTGGGTGGGATAAAAAAGATGCTGCTTCTAATATTAAAAGTCAATCTGTAAATTTTACTCAGATAAAATCAACCAAAGTTTATTTACCTGAAGGAACTTATTGGTATGATTTCTGGACGAATGAGAAGATGAATGGTGGACAGGAAATTACCAAATCGACAAGAATAGATGAAATTCCTTTGTACATCAAGGCTGGAAGTGTAATGCCATTCGGTCCGCAAGTACAATATGCGACCGAAAAGAAATGGGATAATCTGGAAATACGTGTCTACCCTGGAGCCAACGGAGAATTTCGTCTGTATGAAGACGAGAATGATAATTACAACTATGAGAAAGGTGCTTATTCTACTATTACCTTTAGTTGGAATGATGTCAGTAAAACATTAACTATAAAAGATCGTAAAGGCTCATTTGTGGGAATGCTTATTACTCGTAAGTTTAATATTGTACTTGTTTCAGATAATGAAAAAATCGAAAAGAATATAACTTATAGTGGAAAAAGAATGAGGGTTAAGTTCTAAAAAAATAGCAATATAAATAACGTTAGTTTAATTTAAGCAGCGACCAGTCTATTTGAGTTCACAATATCGATAATTGTATTTATTGACTCTTTTTTCTCAAATAGCTTCTTGATCGCCTTGTATTTGGGCGTTGGCAATATTTTTATAATAAATACTCTCATTCTTAAGCCGTTTTATTTTGAGTGTGGATCGTCTTAGCTGTGCTAATACTTTTTCCACACTCATGTTTATTTTTGCTTACCTAAACAACTTATCGAACTTGTAGGCAATGAAGTCGGTATATATTTGTGTACATGAGTGACAAATTGATTCATCCTAACTTTGAATGTGATCTTCTGTTCTTCTGTCTTATTATAGTGAAACAAAGGATAGATATTTTGATGCTTATTTTGCTAGATCGGATTCGTAGACTCTATTGCTTCAATATTCCTTCGTAAGCCAGAATATTTAGCCCTCTTCACGGCGCTTCCTTTAAAGAGGGTACGGTATTGTTCTTCGCTTAGTGTATGCCAATCTTCCTTACTCATTAGCATAAAGTCTTGGCTAGGTTGTAGCTCAGGGATGGTGCAAGGTGTGGCAAAGCGAGTCCAGGGGCAGACGCGTTGGCATTCGTCACATCCATAGATTCTACCATCCATTTTAGACGCATATTGCAGTGGGATTTCGCTGCGGTTCTCAATAGTAAGATAGGATAGGCATTTAGTGGCATTGAGTTTATAAGGAGCTTCAAAAGCTTGCGTAGGACAGGCTTGTTGGCAACGATTGCAATTGCCGCAACGGTTTTTTTGTGGAGTGTCATAAGCCAACTCGATGTCGAGGAAGAGCTCTCCTAAAAAGAAAGTGGATCCTGCCCGTGGGATGATGAGTTGGGTGTTCTTGCCTATCCATCCGAGTCCTGCGCGCCAAGCCCAGTAGCGATCGAGCACAGGAGTTGTATCACAAAAGACGCGACCGCTTACGGGGCAAATCTGTTCGTTGATGTAACTGAAGAGTGCGCTCATTTTTTCTCGCATCACGTCATGGTAGTCCTTGCCATAAGCATACCAGGCAAACTGATATTGATCTTTGTGTAGTTGTTGCTGCGGATAGTAATTGAGGGCTACGGATACGATGCTACGGGTTCCTTCCACCAATAGCCGCGGATCACATCGTTTCTCCAGATTGTTCTCCATATAGGCCATTTCTCCTTGGTGGCCTGCTGATAGCCATTCTTTGAAATGTTGTTCCGCTTCGGGTGTTATGGGTTCGGCTGGTGCTATACCACATGCAGAAAAGCCGAGGCGCAAGGCTTCGGCTTTTATCCGGTTGGTGTATTCGTCTCGAATTGAAGTGACAGTTTCATCAATGATTGTCGAAACTTGCACTGCTTTTTTAGCTTCCATAACGTTTGCGCTATAAGAGTTTGAACTCGTATCCTTCTTCTTTTAAGAATTCAATTGAGCGTGGCAAGGCGTATTGAATATTGTTCCACGATTTTACAGAGTCATGAAATGTAATGATGGAGCCGTTGCGGGCATATTTCATAACATTGGCTAACACCTGAGGACCACGAAGTTTCTTGCTGTAGTCTCGTGTTACCAAATCCCACATCACTATCTTGTATCGACGCTTCAGTGCCAGATATTGCATCCAGCGCATGTGTCCATGTGGAGGACGAAAGAGATCTGTTTGCATTACTTCGTTTGCCTTATCAGCATTGGCCATGTAGTTCTTAGTAAGAAATCCAAAGCCGCGAATGTGGTTAAAGGTGTGATTGCCTATGCGGTGACCTCGTTCCACTACCATTTTATATTCTTCTGGGTGCTTACGCACGTTATCGCCTACCATAAAAAAGGTGGCTTTAATATCATATTTATCTAGAAGGTCGAGTACCCAAGGTGTTACTTCGGGAATGGGCCCGTCATCAAAAGTCAGGTATACTGCCTTTTCATTAGGGTCCATTCGCCATAGAGCACCCGGATACAGAGCCCGGAAAAATTGCGGTGGTTGCTCTATAAACATCTTATTTTTTTTTCATTCGCACTGCGTACATATTGTACAGTTCATCAAGTTTTGCGGAGTAATGAGAAGCTAATTTAGAGCCGTATTTCTCCATCATTTTCACTTCATCGTCCAGCACAGAGATGTGATAAACAAACTCTTGGCTTGAAATAGTTAACTGTTGGTCGCTCATACTGAGGTACCAAATGAGATATTCCATTGATTTATTGGCAAGTGCATTCATTATCCTATCGGCTTTTGCTTTTTGCCCAAGTTGATAGTAAGCTTCTGCCAGATTATTGGATCCATTTTGGTAGTCGTAAGGAACATTGAATGATGGTATCATCTTTTCGCAATATTCAACGGCTTTCAGTGCTTTGTCTTTTTTGCCCTCTTTCAATAATTGTGCTATTAATTGAGTGAAAATGCGACGATGGGTATAGCACATACGCATGGTGTTCTCATCAATGTAAATGCCAGGCTTGTCGATACCGCCAAACTTGAACTTATGCATTAAGTTGTCGTACATCTTTTCGCTATCTACAGTAGCACCCAATGCTTGGGTGTCAAACGGTGTAAAGCGAAGTGCCAAGCCTTCTTGTACAAAATGGTTGTCCATATTCAGACGGTTTTCTGAACCGACTGTGGTTGCCATGTAGATAGGGCGTTCCCAATTAGCATTTGCTAGCATCTCAAGCATAATTAGTTCACTTTTATACAGTGCGCGTTTGCCTTTTAGCGAGATATGCATATAGTCAGGAATAGAATCGCCCAAAGCGGCGGGAATCTTCATGCCTGAACGTCGCACTGCCTCTTTATCTATCTTGATCACAATGCTATCCGTTGGTATGACGCGCAATCCTTCTTTGTCGGAGCGTACCCAATATTTCAGAATATTCTTCAACTCATAAGGATTATCACCAAACTCTTTGCGCACGTCTACTTTTGATTCGGGATTAGCGGCATTAGAGTCGGCTTGTGCATAGAGGGCGTCAATCTGTTTTTTTATCTCCGGACGAATAGATACGTATTCGTTTGTTCCTTCTACGTATTCTACACGATTCCAAGTAATGGGCAACGATGGAGAATTGTAGGAGGGGCGTTTCATTTGGTCAATGTACCAGTCTGTTTGCAGGTAGCTTAAATTGCAGGTACGCGCATCGGTTCGGAAACCTTCCGTTTCTTGATTGTACCACAATGGGAAGGTATCATTATCGCCATTGGTGAAGATGATCGGATTTCCTTTTTCTTGCAATGACATCAGATAGTTTTGCCCAAAGTCACGACATACATAACGATCTGAACGATCATGGTCGTCCCATGTTTGTCCTACCATCTGAATGGGTATTAGTAAGCAAAGTCCTGCCGTAATCGCTGCTGCCGGTAGTTCTTTCATCTTGGCATAGTCTTGCAATAACTTGGCAATACCGGCCACACCCATACCTATCCAGATAGCAAAGGCGTAGAAAGAGCCTGCATAGGCATAGTCTCGTTCACGCGGCTGACTAGGTGTTTGGTTGAGGTAGAGCACAATGGCTATTCCGGTCATAAAGAATAAGAAGAATACAACCCAGAATTGCTGAACACCTTTCTGTCCCCGATAGGCCTGCCAGAGCAAACCAATGATTCCGAGTAAGAGAGGCAGACAGTAAAATACATTGTGTCCTTTGTTGTTCTTCAAATCTTGTGGTAAGAGTTGTTGATTACCTACCAGCATGTTGTCTATAAAGGATATGCCGGTAATCCAGTTACCGTGTTCTATCTCTCCACTGCTTTGAATGTCATTCTGCCGACCGGCAAAGTTCCACATAAAATAGCGCCAGTACATAAAATTCATTTGATAAGAAAAGAAGAATTTTATATTTTCCCACTGAGTAGGCATGTTCACCATTACCATCTCACCGCATTGGTCGTAAGGAATGTCATAACCCTTAACATCCATCCATTGTTTGTATTGAGTAGCATGTTGGCTACTATACATACGGGGGAAAAACATATTCTGTGCATATTCGTATTCTACTCGTCCGGGTATTTCTACATAGCTATCTTTCTCAGTGGCTGATGTTTTCTCTTTGCGGATGTATTTAGTTACACTTTCAGATTCGTGAGGTACGCAATAGCCGTCTTGTTTGTCAAGGGCTACACGTGATGAATAGGCAGGACCATAGAATAGAGGGCGTGTGCCGTATTGTTCGCGGCCAAGATATTCGCCCAGAGTGAAGATGTCTTCAGGTGAGTTCTGGTCCATTGGCGGATTAGCGATGGAACGAATAACGATTAGTGCGTATGAAGAGTATCCAATCATAATCATCATGATACTCAATAGAGCCGTATTCATGGTGCGTGCACTGATCTGATATTTTTGGTTGAGTTTTGAAAATAGATAGGTAGCTAATGCTCCCAGTACGATGAGACCAATGATAATGCTACTAGCTCCATGACCATAAAAAGGTATGCCCAGCAGAGCTATGGTGGTGAGGAAAGAAATATTCATTCGTGTGCGACTTCCTTCAGTATAGCTCTCGTATATCCCCCATATAATAGCGGCTGCTAATACAATGACGTATACAATAACTCCTGCATTGAAAGGTAAGCCAAAGCTGTTGACGAATAGCAACTCAAACCATCCACCTACTTTAACTACACCAGGCACGATGCCATAGAGTACAGCTGCCACAAGAACTCCTGAACCTAAAAGAGCTAAAAGGCTACCTTTGGCATTTGCATTGGGATTTTTCTTATAGTAGTATACCAAAACAATGGCAGGTAAACAAAGTAAGTTTAGCAAGTGAACGCCGATACTTAAACCAGTGAGGTAAGCAATGAGTATGATCCAACGATCAGAATGTGGTTGGTCGGCTACATCTTCCCACTTCAGTATCAACCAAAATACCAGAGCTGTGAACAAAGAAGAGAATGCATATACTTCGCCTTCTACTGCGCTGAACCAGAAAGTATCGCTAAAGGTATATACTAAGGCACCTACTAGTCCCGATCCAATGATGGTTATCATCTGCCCGAGTGTTATGTTATTTTCGTCTTTAACAACGAGCTTCCGTACTAAGTGGGTAATGCTCCAAAAAAGGAATAGAATACATGTGCCACTCATGAGTGCACTCATATAGTTTACCATCTTGGCTACGAGCGAAGGGTCGTTTACGAATTGTGTAAAAAGATTGGCCGTTAACATAAAGAAAGGCGCTCCAGGTGGGTGTCCTACTTCAAGCTTATAGCCTGTGGTGATAAACTCTGGGCAGTCCCAAAAACTAGCTGTGGGCTCTATTGTCAGGCAATAGACAGTAGCGGCAATAATAAATGTAAGCCAGCCCGCAAGATTGTTAACGGTTTTGAACTGTTTCATTAAACTATATTTGTTTATTAATTAACATGTTACAAAGGGCAAAGATAGTTATTTGGATGAAGAATGAACAATGATGGGTAAAGAAATAGGTGATTGAAAGGGGGAATTAAGAAACTGTAACTACTTAATGCTGATGCTTGCCCAATATTCTGTGAGGTATTCCCCCATGACCTACCAATTCAATGGGGCAGTGAAAGTTACGTTCTAACCACTCCGGAGTGACACCGGTATCTGGATGATAGTCCAGTGTTTCGTTTACACAGGCTATGGATTTTACATTTTGTAGAACAGTTCCAATGTCGTGGCTAACGAGTATGATAGCGCAGTCATGATTGATTTCAGACAACAATTCGTAGAGACGTGCTTCGAATTGTTGATCAATGTAGGTGCTTGGTTCATCAAGAATCACCACTTGAGGATCGGAAGCAATGGCGCGACCCAACAAGGCACGCTGTAACTGTCCCCCGCTAAGTTGACCGATAGCTCGATGTTCAAGCCCTTCCAGTCCCATACGTGCTATGACTTGGCGCACTTTGCTACGGTGCTCATGAGTGAACGGACCTATCAACGATTTTTTAGAACTGAGTCCTGATAATATAACCTCTTCTACTGAAATGGGAAATTTACGGTCGATACTGTTGTATTGAGGTAGATACCCCATAGAAATATTGTTTACTTGTTGTCCGTTATCATAGAAATTGATTTTTCCTGCAGAGGGTTTCAGTAAGCCCAAAATGGTCTTAATTAGCGTTGTTTTTCCACCGCCATTAGGACCGATAATGCCTAAAAAATCTTTTTCATAGATGGATAAATCAATATCGTGCAATACGATTCGGTTTTCGTATGCGGCAGAAAGAGACTCTATCTGAATTAGAAGTGATTGATTCTCGCTCATTTACAAAGTGATTTTGCTATGTGTATCATTTCTTTTTCCCAATTGTAGTCAATTGGATTTACAGGGACTATTTTTGCTCCTGTTTGCTTGGATATAATTTCGGCATTGCGATGATCGAATTCCGGTTGCACAAAAATAACACGCACTCCCTCAGTCTTACATATGTCTATCAAATTCTTTAGATGAGCCGGAGAAGGCTCTTTTCCTCCTTCTTCAATACATATTTGATGTAATCCGTAATCGCGTGCGAAATAGGACAGAGCAGGGTGATAAATCATAAATGTATGGTCATGAGAGGAAGCGAAGAGGTTACGGATGATACTGTCTGTACGTGTTATGCGTTGAGACAATGAGCTATAACGTTTTAAATAGTATGCTTCATTTTTTTTGTCGAGTGTGCAGAGGGCATTGAAGGTATTTTTGGCAATGATCTGAGCATTCACGGTTGAACTCCAGATATGTGGTTCTACTCCTCCCTGATGATGGTGATCTCCATGGTCGTGTCCGGTTTCATGGATCAGTTCTACTCCTTTTGATGTATCAAAAAGATTCATGTGAGGGGCATTATCTGTTAGGCGTTCCATCCAGGATTGTTCAAAACCGATGTATCCGATACGAAAATAAGCTTCGCTTTTACTCAACTGAGTAAGTTGTTGGGGTGTAGGATCGTATGTCTCGGGACTACTTCCTTTGGGTACCATACTTTCTATTTTGAACTTTTCACCGGCAATTGCCTCTGTGAAGAAACGCTGTGGCTCCATGGTAACCATGATGATTCGTTTATCGTTTTTCTCTTTTTTCGGTTGTCCGTTGCAACTGGCGAGGAGTAAAAGAGCGAATGAATAAAGGATGAAGAATGGTTTCATAATAAATGGTTTGTTATTCAATAATCAAAGGTATATAAATATATCTTAAATTAAGGTTTGGAAGCTCGTAATATTTCTCGTTTTCCTCCCGGTGGGCCTGAAAGACGTTCAACTACGAATCCCACTGATTGAAGCGTTCTGCGCACGATTCCTTTGGCACAGTACGTAGTCAGAATAGCTCCCTTGTTCATACTAACGTATAAACGCTCAAATAGTTGAGTATCCCACATCTCTGGTTGCTTTTCGGGAGCAAAAGCATCAAAATAGACTACATCAAAAGGGGGATATATTAGCGGATTGAAGCTGAAAGAGTTTGATGCGAAATCAGCTTGAATCTTTTGCAATGCAAAATGAGGAGTAATTTGTACTTCTTCTTCCCAACCAGCACTGTGTATAGAGTGTAGTGAGGGATTGGTACTATATTGTAGTTGTTGGATGGTTTCCCAAGGTAATGGATGCAGTTCAATACCGCAATAGTATGTCTTCCGCATAGATTGCTCGGCAGCCATGAGAGTAAGAAATGCATTTAAGCCCGTTCCAAATCCTATTTCAAGAATGCGGGGTGAGGCAACGGGTGAATGCTGGAACCCCATGTTGATGAAAATATGTTGCGCTTCGGTCAAAGCACCTTTCACGGAATGATAATGCTCATTCATCGCAGGAACGAACAGGGTCGCACTTCCGTCGGCAGTTACTTCTACACACCGCTCTATTCCTATAGTATCGGGCGTTTGTGATCTCTGATTTTCTCTTTGCATTTTATTTTAGCCGACAAATAGATCTATAAAACCTTCTAAAGCCAAAAGCATCAGGATATAGCGTAGTAGTTTGCCAATAAACATGGAGAAGGCGGTGAGCCACACGTTACTCCGCATAAAACCGAGGGCAATGGCGATAATTTCTCCAACAAAAGGAAGGAATGTAAAGAAAGCCATGAAGGCTCCTTTTCCTTGCAGAAAGACTTGCATTTTTGCGACTTTTTCCGGTTTTACACCTAAATATTTTTCTACCCAATCGGTCTTTCCAAGATGTCCTATAAAGTAGCATGTCATGCCACCAATAGCGTTTCCCATGGTTGCAGCAAGTACACAAAAAACGGGGTTAAGCCCTGCTTTCACCAATGCTAATAGTACAAGCTCTGAGCTGAAAGGGAGAATACTTCCGGCTATCAGAGCAGATAGAAAAAGTCCGCAATATCCCCAATCAATAAGTAGTTGGATCAATTCGTTTACAAAAGCATCCATAGATTGAATATATATAATGAGATAAGTCCAATCAGTGAAAATATGAAAAACAGGTTGGAAATCTTATTTCTTGTTAGTACAAATAAATGCCCGACCAAGATACTTACGCCTACGAGTAATGAGGATAATAGACAGGCAATATGCATGGGCTGCAGGGCAAGGAGAATAAAAAGACAAAAATTGAGAAAAATAAGAAATCGCAGATAAGAGCGAGTACGTATCTTATCTTGATAGCTAGTGACAAGACAATGGATAGAACTTACAGCGAATAGGATAAATAAGTATGCAATTGTTACTGTATCTGATAATGAAACATTTCTAAAATTAATAGGCTGAAATGAGGCTAAGTCAATAAATGGTTTATACAGTAAAGCCATATCACCGTGATAATAGGCATGTCCAAACAAGAACCAATAGGGAATGCTCCATCCGATAATAGCAGCAAAAAAACTTCGTATATTAAGTGATTGAAGGTTATAGGCTCCGATAAGCCAGATGGGTATCAATATCACAAATTGAGGGAATGCCAGACTACCTATACCTATAAAAAGGAAAGAATGGAATAAATCGCCAGAAGATTGGTGGGCTTGATAACTTTTGAAAAGAAAATAGATAGATAAAAGGATCGCTATAGCAGTTATGTTTCCAGCATGTAATTGGTGTAAAACTGGGCAGGCGG
>DBTL01000163.1 GCA_002307035.1 Bacteroides sp. UBA1317 | reverse complement strand
ACCATACATCACACCAATCATTTTCCCGGCCCAAGCTCCTGACACTTTATCTTCCATCTCCTTTTTAGAAATTATTTTATATTTTGCTTGTAATCGGGAAAATGGGCAGAATGTAACTATTACAATAAACAATATTAAAGTATATCTCATAATATCATTGAATAGAGGTTTTTATGGTTCGAGCAAAGTCTTTATTTGTGAAAATAAGCAGATAGCCAGTCTATTCTACTGTTTTCAAATAAGCGTCAATACCAGTCTTGAGCTCATCCCAATAATCGTGTTCTTTCACATGGATAATATCGAAAACAAAATAGCCATCACTAGAATTGATACATGCATCTACTGTAGTAGTTACAGCATTGCTCAAGTTTGTACCTGCAGGAACAGTCCAGTTACCTACATCGGGACCACCGGCAAATTTCACATCTCCTGCAAATTTATCTTTTGCTAGTTTACAAAAGCCTTGCGCAGTCCACTCCGTACTTCCATAAACTTTATCAGCAGATGCATAAGCGCCCAATAATAAAAAGTCAAGGTGATCAGCATAACCATAATTCTTATAGTTCTCTGTAGCCCATTCCGGATATGCAGCCGAGGTGTCGTAACTAGGACTTGCCCAATTCACACCCGATTCATAATAAGTAGAATACCAACCGCCAACATAAACGCCAAATTGAATATTGCTATTTACGCTTTTTATTTTATCATGAGCTTTAACAACAAAGTCATGTATCGTTTTTACCCGAAATTCAAGCCACTTTTTAAAATATTTAGGTTTTGAATTAGGCAATGAAGCTGTTCCAGGTAACATTACATCACTAGGAAAATTAGCAATGCTCTCTCCTATATATTGCTCAAATTTAGTTTTTGTAACACTGGAAAAGTCACTTACTAAATTATCATAGCGGCAGCGATCAAGAAAGATTCCATCTACATCATATTTAGCTAAATCACCCAATAGAGCTAACAGATATGCCTGTACATCATCATTTGCAGGATTAAGAAACTTCGTCCCATAAGTATCATCGCTAACATCCATTACATTAGCGAGCCCACTCTCTAAATTCAAAGTAGTAGCCCATTCTTTCTTCGATGCATCACGAAATAATAACCCCTGCTCACCCAATCCATATGGATATTTGTTTCCGCCGATGAAAGTATTAATTGCAGCGTGAACTTTTAGCCCAAGACCATGCCCTACATCAATGAATGCTTGTAAATAATCCCACGTTGCCGTCCGTTCATAGTAAGTATATGTACTGCCCGCCCATACGTCCAGTTTCTTCACCTGTTCAGTCACAGATGTCTGAAAAAGCACATCTCCCATTGAAGGACGTACATCAACAACGATATCGGTAAAACCAGCCTCTTTTACCTTCGTTAAATCTCGTACTATATTATCACGGCTATTAGCATAATCGGGAAAATTAGCAGCAGCATCAATCCAAATATAGCGAGGCTTTACTGTCTGAGTTGAATCATCGCCAGTCCAAATCCAATCAGGATCTGAATTTCTATCACTACAAGAAAGTTGTATTAAGACTACAAAAATCAATAAAAACCAATACCTTACCATATCTATGTCTTTATTTTATTGCTACAGCAGTTACTATTGAGCGTTGACTGCCATCACTAGGAATAATCGTTTCCTTCCCATTAACTAACATACAAGAAGAACCTCCTCCATCTAAATTTAAGGCTTCAACACAACCCAAACTATTCATTATATTTGCAACTTCAGCCAGAGTATAACCCACAACTCCAGAAGTCATATTACGTCCTTCACATACAAAAAAGATTAACCTATTATCACTCGTAATGCCAATAGCCGAACGAGGATTGCTGCTCTCTGGAGCAACTCCACTCTCACCATCAAATAACTCAGCTTCATAGGTATTTCTTATTTCCCCATCTTTAATCAAAACAGGACCTGCTCCAATGGCTGTCTCTGCTTTAAATGAAGTACCTTGCTCAGGAAAAGTCTTTGAGGGAACAATCTGAGGTTCTTCTCCCGATTTATTTGGTGAAGGTAGTGAATAAGTATATGTATCTAAATCGGTTGTATAAACCCAACTTGTTTGGTAAGTACCATCCTGCATTAAACCAAAAACGCCTCGAGTAGGATAATATAATACACTCCAATTATTTCGACCTTCAACTTGATTATTAGGGCACAATATTTCTCCAGCTCTGCAAAGTAAGCTCAAAGAAGAGCCTGCATAAAAGTATCCGGCATTCAATATAACAGAAGCAGCACTTTCATTATAGAAATCAGAAGGCGTTTTATACCCACTAGCATCACCTAAGGCATTAAATGTTGCTCCTTGATCCATTTCTGCAACAGCAATATAAGCGATTGCTTTTTTACTCTCCAATAAAGAAGGAGATTTGTAGACTTTTATATAATTAGGAAGTTCGCCCAAATCCGTAATAGAAGTCCATCCGAGTGCAATAATAGCAGAGTCTGACTCCTCTGTTTCTATGGAATCATTCCAAAACCAATCAGGAATATCTTCTGAATTTTTGCTGCAAGCGATATTCGTAAATACAAAAAAAGCAAAAAGACATATAGTGTATATTCTTACATTCATTTTAATAAGATTGCTAACGCTTAAAAGAGTTACATCTCCATCTTTAATATGGAAATGCAACTCTTTCATTCATTACTTATCAATACAATCAAACTCGTAACAACCAATAACACCCTGAGTATTATCTATGTAGTACAAATCAAGCATATATCCATCTGAGGAAGGATATAACAAAACATCCCCAGTTCTAGAAGCGCTTCCAGAAGTATCCCCAACATTATCATTATAAGAAGATATTGAAGAATTACTAAAGACAAGAGAAGTGCTCCCATCAACGGTGGCATTTCCAAATGAAGAAATACTTGTCACATTATACATAAATAAAGCAGATGGTATGCCCCACATAGGAAAATATGAAACACTATATAGAGCCATATAAGTAGCATTATTAAACGCTTTTGCATCTAGTATGCCATTACTCCTTCCCCAATCATTCCCATCGCCAATCGCAGATAGATAAGATGAGGCAGCATTACTAGAGCCATTCACAAAATACACATTATCATTTCCACTATCATAATGCCCTACGAAATAACCATCTGTATATGTATCACTATACGATGCTATTTTGGGAACATTGTCAATACCTCCCCATGAGCTAACTCCACTTGCAGTCACAAGCACAGGACTGCCAACAGCACCAGCCGTAACAATCCAACGTATAAAACTGCTTGAGTTCTCACAAGTTGCAATAATCACAGCATTCCCATCTAAATCACCTTGAATAGAAACTTTATTGCCAATAGATAATCCAGATGTGTTCGTATAAGAGAAGAAGAGTGTAGGAGAAGAGCTCACTGATGAAGTTTTATAAACTTTAAATGTTTCACCAGAACTTGCATAATTACACACAAGCATATTATTATAGACATCGCTAGTAACACAACCTGTAGCATCAGCAGAACCCAATGTTATATTGCCAAGCAAAACACCTGTTGCTTTATTCAGATAAACCGGCGTAGTTCCATCTCCAAAATCAACAATTAGATATTTATCAATAACAGCCAATGAAGGTGCTGATGCAGTACTCATCGTCGGCATCCCTAAAGAAGTTGCATCAAGAGCGTATAAACTCGTACCACTACCTGAACGAATACCAATAGCTAATTTTGAAGGTATATTTTTTATAACCGTATAAGTCGCTGTAGAAACACCATCGTCTGCAGTAACCGTAAGTTTAACACCATCACTAGAACTGAGGTCCATAGGAACCGTTGCCGGATCAGGAGAAATCGTTGCATGAGAAGATAATGTATATTCAGCCAAACAAGATGATAAATCCTCTGTAGAAATAATAGAAATACTTTTTTCATCTTGATCAATAACACCAGTCAGAGCCGGATCAGTAATTGAAAAAGCTAAGATGCTACATTCATCAGATTTTTGTCGTTCACCTGTTATACAAATAGTACGTTTATCTCCGGTTGGATCGGTTAATGTAAAATAATTATCTACCGTGAGATCAAGAATACCTAAAGCTGGTTCTATAGTGTAATTATCTGCCAAATTAGCCTGCACTTTGATTGCTGTCATATAATCCGCCGTTTCATTATCACTACTCTCCGGGTAATACCACGGTATAGGTATTGTAAATGTGCTTAAGCTAGCATCAGTAATCGTATATTCTACAGCTGTCTCACCACTATAATCACCAGTAGTAAAAGATGCCGTAAAACGAGTTATGGCCTGTTCCTCATTCGTAACAACTGCATCATCAGGAGTCTGACAGCTAAAAAAGAAAGAGACAGCCAACAAATATATTAAGATCTTTTTCATAATTCAATTCAAATTTAAATTTTTATCTCCATTCTTCGTATTGTAGCACAGAAGAGTTATTATTTAATTCATCCGAAGGCAAGAGTATTTGATACATTTTACTCGGAAAATTACGATCTTGTTGATCGCAATCAACATAAGTATAAGTATATGTCCCATCTGTTTCTTTCTCAATCTTTAATCCATGTACACGGATACCTGTAAATTCAGCTTCAGCCAATCCCCAGCGTTTCATATCCCAATAGTAAAGCCCTTCATAAGCCAATTCAACCTTTCTCTCTTGACGAATAGCAGCCATCAATTCATCACCAGTCTTATCGGTATAGGTAAGTCCTACACGATTACGAATTTTACGCACAGCTATGTTAGCATCATCAGGATCGTCCAAATTATAACATGCTTCTGCATAATTCAACAAGACTTCTGCATAACGAAATGCGATCCATGGCTGGGTACTTGCCGTAAGTGATGTAAAATCATGCGTTTCATCAACTAACTTCTTCAAATAATAACCAGTAGTTGTACGCCCTTCAGGAGTAGGGTCATCAATCCACGTACACCAACCATCTGTTCCATCAACATATGGTTCAATAGTACGATCTTTCCAAGTTGCACCATTATAAAGCACTGTCGCTTGAAACCTTGGCTCAAGATCTGCGTAAGGTGGAGTCTCTGTAGTTCCTGTTTCTGTATGCCAAGTCGACCAATCAGGAAAACCTCCCTCTGCCAATTCAAAAGATTCGACCATCTCCTGAGTTGGTGTTCCATAACCACCAGTCATACTATTTCCTTCATCTCCACCAGGTGAATAATAATTATCAAAGCCATGAGTCACGCCACTTGCATCATAAGTATACTGGAATATATCCTCTGAGTTAGAGTCTGTAAATGCATCCTCAAAGTCTGTTGTTAATTCATATCCCATTGACATAACCTCTTCTGCTGCACTCTTTGCAACATCCCATCTCTCCGCATATAACATAGAACGCGAGAGCAAAGCATAAGCAGCGCCACTCGTTAGCCTACCATTAGGTGTTGTAGATGTAGGGAGATATTCCGCAGCATATTCCAAATCTGCTTCAACAAAGTCCCACCCTTCCTCTTCTGTACTCAATGCTACATTTTTTTGGATGCTACTCAAGTCCTCATCATAGATGATAACCTCCTTGTAACGTTTGACTAAATCAAAATAGAGCAGTCCACGAAAGAAACGCATTTCAGCCGTTAAGCGTTTTGTGTCGTCATCACTAAAAGATGTTCCATATTTAGCAAGATTGCTAAGGCCCTCATTCACACGACGTACATAAGTATAAACCGTACCCCAATTACCAAGATAAACCGATACATAATTGGCAGTAAGAATGCTCCCACCATACGCAATTTCATTTGGAATATACATATAGGCGTTGTAAGTCATCGATCCATATTTGAAAATATCAGTAAGTCCTTCGGTCATTCCAGCAGAACATTGTCCTTCATTAAAATTTCCAAAATAGTTTATATAGTGGTAAAAGTTATTAATAGCCAACTCTGCATATTCGACATCACTCCATACAATCTTATCAGAGACTTCATCTGTAGGGCTCATATTAAGATAATCATCACAAGCTGTAAAGCTAAACAGTGCTCCTAATAATAATGCCTTTAAAATATTTGTTTTCATATGATTTACTATTTAATAGTTTAGAATGTAAGTGTAACTCCTCCCATAAAGGTTTTCTGTTGAGGATAATATCCATTATTTACTCCCGGAGATTCTGGATCAATGCCGTCTGGTAATCCACAAATAGTGAAGATATTAGATCCTTCGACGTATAGTCTTAAATTTTGAATCCCCATTTTTTTGACTAATTCTCGTGAAATAGTATATCCCAATTGAGCTGATTTCATACGAACATACTTACCATCACGGAACCAGAATGTTGATGCCAAACCATTATCTCCTCCATGACCAGCTGACCCCAAAGTAATTCGAGGAAATGTACCATTTGGATTCACGCTACTATAAGCGTTCTGGACCAAAAATAGTGGAGAATTACTTCCTTCTTTAAAAGTCTGAGTCCATACAGTATTATCATCATAACCATTATAATAGGTGCCTGTAAGAGAGACATCAAATAATGCACCGCCAGTAAACTGCACATTCATATCAAATCCATTCCATTCCGCATTCAAATTTAAACCAAATGTAAGCTCTGGCGTATTACTACGCCCTATTCTCCCGCGATCCTGACTATCAATCTTCCCGTCGCCATTGACATCCTTATACTTTATATCACCTAAGTTGGGACGAGTGCCATACCAAGCAGAATTGTCAATGTCTTCTTCTGTACGATATAAACCTTCAGAAATCCAACCATATGTTGCATTAACTCTTGATCCGGTTACACGTTGAATAGCAGGAGCGTTTGCTTCATCCGGATAACGCAAATAACGACTCTTCGCATATGTGGCATTAGCTCTAATTCCATAACGAAAAGGTTTTCCAGATAATAAAAGTTTATTTTGGTGTTTAAGAGAAACTTCAAATCCTTTTGCATCGATTTTATTATAATTTTCATACGTATAATAATAACCGCCCATTGAAGGAGGATAATCTGAACCCATTGCTGTAAGAATGTCATAAGTATAATTATAAAATGCATCAAACTCCATTCCGAGCAAACCTTTCCATAATGAGAAATCATAACCAATATTATATGATAACGTTTTTTCCCAAGTCAAATTTGGATTAGCTACGACGCTAGAATATAAAGCATCTTCTAATGAACCATTCAACGATAATTTACTATTATAAGCATAAGTACTTAGATAAGAATAAGCAGGAACACTATTATTTCCTAATAGACCTATGGAAGCACGAAACTTCAAATCATCAATAAAAGAAAACTGTGACATAAAATTTTCTTTAGACATTCTCCATGCTACAGATCCTGAAGGAAAAAAGCCCCATCTTTTTCCACCAACGTTACCAGAAAACACATATGACCCGTCATAACGTCCTGTAAACTCCGCTAAGTATTTATTATCATAATCATATTTCAGGCGGAAAATATAGCCTAAATTACGGGAAGCATCACTCCCTCCACTAATAGGAGATGAATCTGCAACACCTAATCCCAATTCATCAAGCTCTGCAAAACTAAGGTTTTTAGCATAAGCAGCAAGAGAATTTGATTTTTTATCACGTATTTCAACCATCGCCATCAAATCTAAATTATGCCTATCAAATTTATTAGCATAATTAAAACTTCCTTGGCCTATCAATTGCTCGGTTGTAGATTGCCCTTCACCTAAAGTAATATAAGATGTAGAACGAGGATCGGCAGTCAAAGTATAGCCTAATTTACTTGTTGAATCAGGTAATTTTATTGCATATACTTCATAAGGTGTATTCAAATTTTTATTATGAGATGTAGTATAGTCATATGCTCCAGAAACTTTCATGTTCAACCCTTTAATTCCGGGTATGTCATATTGCAAAGTAAAATTAGTCTGAAGATCGATACTTCTTGTCCTTTTATAACCTGACTCATAAATAGCTGCCAATGGACTTTGTGCCAATCCTGTATTCCTAGAAGGAGTCGCCGTATATAAATCATTATATTTAATAGGCAAATAAGGATGCATTGCTATTGTTTGGTGAGCAATAGAGAGCCATCCTTGTTCTCCTAAGTCTGAATCTGCATCAGTACCTCCAGAAGCAAATCCTGGTGTATAACGACGCCCCACATTACCTGCTATACCAAGAGTAACTTTTAAATTTTTGGCTATATCAGCATCAATATTAGTACGAAGATTATAACGTCGATAAGTAAATCTGTCAATATTACCCTCTTGCCCTAGATAGCCTAGTGAAGCAAAATAATGCATTTGGTCTGTCCCACCCTGTATAGTCACACTATGCTTCATATTTGTACCTGTACCAAAAACTTCATCTATATAATTCACATTATCCCATCCATCTGTTGGATCATCGTCCAACATATCAGCAATATCGCTCTGCGTAAAAATAGGAGAATATTCATCTTCACTTGTTATAGACCCACTAGATAATTTATCCATCATATCGGCCATATTATAATAATAGGCAAATTGAGGACCATTCATAAACTTAGGGAAATTAGCATTCATGGAAATTCCGAAAGAACCATTATATGTGATTTCAGATTTCCCTGTTCTGCCCTTTTTTGTCGTAATAATAATTACGCCCCCAGAAGCTTCTAAGCCATACACTGCAGCGGCTGCACCATCCTTCAAAACAGAAATACTCTCAATATCATTCGGATCAACATCGTCAATAGAACGTGGCATACCATCAACAATATAAACAGCAGAATATCTAGATCCACGAATAGTCAACGAAGCCTGATCCAACCCTGGTTCTCCTGATTCCTGTACAGAAGCAATACCGGGTAAACGTCCACCTAACATACTCGATATATTAGTAGAAGGAGATTTCAACAACTCATCACCTTTAACGGCAGAGATTGCTCCAGTCAAAGATCCTTTTTTCTGTACACCATAACCAACTACTACAACTTCCTCTAGTGATTCAACATCATCCTGCATTACAACGTTGATAACATCTTTACCAGAAACTTTAATTTCCTGTGTAATCATACCAATATATGAAAAAGACAGAACGGCCTTGGACTTAACTTGTATACTATATTTTCCGTTGATATCAGTAATAGTACCATTATCAGCACCTTTCGCAACAACCGTAACACCTGGTAAAGCGTCACCCCTACCATCAGTAACAATCCCTTTAATTGAGCTCTGTGCATAGCTGCTTGCAACTATGGCAAAGAGAGCAAACAATGAAAGTAAACCAGATTTCATTGCATGGACATTTTTAAAAATAGAGTTAGACTCTGTCATAGGATAAATTTTTAAGATTAATGATTTATTGATTTAAAATTTAGAAGTTACAATTCTTCCAGCACTTTCCAGCACTGATACAACCCTCTGGGTACATGGAAACATCCTTTCCACTTGCCACCTTTCAAGGGTAATAACACCTCTCCTCTTCTATCAAGATAA
>DBTL01000004.1:2120-24618 GCA_002307035.1 Bacteroides sp. UBA1317 | reverse complement strand
CAATGCGGTTTGCTATCTGTTTTTTTCTTGCCATTGAAGGAGCCTCTATGGCTGCTGAAGAAGCTAAAAATCCGAGAAAAACGATTCCTAAAGCTTTTATTGGTGGCATTCTTACCCTACTAGTTTTGGCTATGGGGGTGATGATTTTTGCCGGTGGAGTAGGAGATTGGAGCGTGTTGGCAAACATCAATGACCCGCTTCCGCAGGCGATGAAAATAGTGGTAGGTGGTACAAGTGGTTGGCTTCATATGCTTGTGTGGCTTGGCTTATTTGGTTTGATAGCCTCTTTTCATGGCATCATCATGGGCTACTCCCGCCAGATATTTGCTGTAGCCAGAGCAGGATATTTACCTTCTGTATTGTCAACTGTTAGCAAGCGATTCAGGACACCCCATCTTGCTATTTTGGCTGGTGGTGTGATTGGTATTCTAGCTATCTTCTCGGACAATATTATTGTTTTTGGCGATTTGCCACTGACGGCCAATATTGTTACCTTGTCCGTGTTTGGTTCTATCACTATGTATATTGTATCTATGTTTTCGCTACTGAAACTCCGTAAGTCTGAGCCCGATTTGAAACGTCCTTTTCGAGCCCCTTTTTATCCGGTGTTTCCTATTATTTCTCTCTTTTGCGCAATGGTTTGTCTGGCTGCAATGATTTATTATAATTTTGCCATTTTTGTGTTATTTATGGGCATGATGTTTTTAGCTTATGGTTACTATTACTTCTTTAGAAGAGTAAGCATAAGAAATGCAGTACCGGTTACTATTCCGATTGACGATTAAAAAACAAAAGAATGTATAAAATTAGTTTAGGTAATCAGAGGTATCATTTTGATGATTTGAAAGACCTTCTGGCAAAAGCATCGCCTGCTCGTTCGGGCGATGACCTTGCCGGAATCTCTGCCGGAAGCATGGAGGAGCGTGTTGCTGCTAAAATGAGGCTGGCCGATCTGCCTCTTGCTACTTTTTTGGAAGAGCAACTCATTCCGTATGAGACGGACGAGGTTACCCGACTGATTGTGGACACGCATAATGCGGAAGCTTTTGCACCTATCAGCCACCTTACCGTGGGAGATTTCCGTAACTGGTTGCTTAATGAACATACCACTAGCGAGATGCTGAGTGCGGTAGCATCTGGAATTACTCCTGAAATGGCGGCGGCTGTGAGCAAGATCATGCGCAATCAGGATTTAATTCTTGCTGCTAAAAAATGCAGAGTGATCACTAAATTCAGAGATACAATCGGTTTGCCCGGTCATCTGAGTGCACGCCTACAACCAAACAATCCTGTAGATGATTTGAAAGGAATTTCGGCTAGTATCATCGATGGCTTGATGTATGGATCGGGCGATGCGGTAATTGGCATTAACCCTGCGAGTGATAGTTTTCCTGTATTGAAGGAATTAAACTATATGCTGGATGAAATTATCCATCACTATGAGATACCGACTCAATCTTGTGTGCTGACTCACGTGAGTACGACGATTGATTTGATTAATCAGGGTGTTCCGGTGGATCTTGTCTTTCAGTCCATTGCGGGCACGGAAGATGCGAATACCGGATTCGGGGTGAACTTAAAAATCCTCGAAGAGGCTTATGATGCAGCCTTGAGTATGAAGCGTGGAACAATAGGCGATAATGTGATGTACTTTGAAACGGGACAGGGAAGTGCTCTTTCGTCTAATGCACATCATGATGTAGATCAACAAACTTGTGAGGCGAGAGCTTACGCCGTGGCTAGGCGTTTCAAACCTCTTCTGGTGAATACTGTGGTGGGCTTTATCGGTCCCGAATATTTGTACGATGGGAAACAGATTACTCGTGCGGGATTGGAAGATCACTTTTGTGGGAAATTAATGGGGGTTCCATTGGGATGCGACGTTTGCTATACGAACCATGCTGAAGCCGATCAGGACGATATGGACGGACTACTCACCCTGTTGGTAGCCGGAGGACTTACCTACATTATGGGAGTGCCGGGAGCAGATGATATCATGCTCAATTATCAAAGTACTTCTTTTCACGATGCACTCTATGCTAGGGAGATTTTTGGATTAAAGCATGCACCCGAATTTGCCGATTGGCTAGAGAAAATACAGCTTATTAATCATAAAGGGCAATTGAAATTATGGAAGAACAGGCATCCGTTGTTGAGCATTCAGAAGATTTAAAGAGAAAGGGAATGAGTAAGTTAGTTACGATAAAAGGAGAAGAAATCATTGAGCAAGATTACTGGAAGGAATTAAAAGCTTTCACAGATGCTCGCATTGCATTGGGGCGAACAGGTTACAGTCTGCCTACCGGTGAGATGCTAGAATTCAGTTTGGCGCATGCCCGGGCCAAAGATGCCGTTCACTTGCCATTCGATAAAGATACGTTGAAGCAAAAGCTTGGGGGTATGGGATTAGAAACGATTTATGTTTCGAGTGCTGCTCCTAATCGTACCGTCTACCTTACCCGTCCCGACTTGGGGCGTCGTCTTTCTGAAAGCGCTCGGCAGCACTTGATTGACTTGCAATTTGCCGGTGCAGACGTGGCAATTGTTATTGGCGACGGATTATCATCTAAAGCGGTGCATAAACAGTCTGTTCCACTTATTGCTCATCTTCTTCCTTATATCAAGGAACTCGATTTATCACTTGCTCCTATTGTGCTGGCCGATCAGTCTCGCGTGGCTTTGGGCGATGAAATAGGACAGCTATTAAAATGTAAAATGGTGATCATGCTTATTGGTGAGCGTCCTGGACTGTCCTCACCCGATAGCTTGGGTATGTATCTTACTTGGATGCCATATGTAGGGCGTTTGGAATCGGAACGCAACTGCATTTCTAACATTCGTCCCGAAGGGCTGGGTTATGCCAAAGCAGCCTTTAAATTGGCGTGGATTATAGAACATGCCTTTGATGTACAAATGTCTGGTATTCGTCTTAAAGATCAAAGTGATGATCCGGCCAGCTATAAATTGATTAAGCCGATTCCCCAATTGTTGAAATAAAAATAGAAAGAGTGCTACTTTTTTAAAGCAACACTCTTCTCCTATTTTTTTCTTCGTTTATAGTTTGATCGTAAGACCTATCTTTCCACCGGAGAATTCTGTTTGTCCGCCTAACTCTAAGTTGATACCGACTTTATCGTTAAAAAAGTAGCGACCGCCTACTTGTGCTCCTAATCCCAAGCCTGAAGTATGATCACCGTGATAGCCATCGGGTGAGTCCCAAGAATAGAACCCAAGGTTTAGCCCTGCATAAAAATCCCAATTTCTGGGAATGTTCATCAAATTATTGAAATGGTAATTCGCATTTCCTGAAATTCCCCAGACATGTCGATCATAATCATAGTCGTTCCATCTATCATCATAATTTCTGTATGAAAGTTCTCCGCCAAGAGTAATATCTCGACTAACGGCGTGGTCTAGTCCGATATAAACAGGCACTCCATAATCTGAAAGTCCTACTCCTACATTAAATTGAGTATCTCCCTTTGGTAGAGAGTTTTGCGCATAAGCGATCGACATAGCTAACATTAATGCTACGGATAATACTAATTTCTTCATCTTTTTTGATGTTAATTTTGTTAAGTAAATACTTTATTAGCTGCTGTCTATTCAACTATATTTAGCTCATCTCTGGGCTCATTGCTTATAGAACAACCATCTCTTAGGTATAGTTCATATTTAATTTGAAGTAGTGTTATTTGTTTTTTCTTAAAGTTATTGCTTCGAAGAATGAAAAAATGTGTATTTTCGCATAAATATTTAATAAGAAGAACAATGATAGAGGTATCTGATACTGCGCTGAAAACTGCTGCGGAAGAAGGAATGGATGAGTTTATTCGGGTATTTACTGATAAGTATCAAGAGGGTATGGGAGGTGAGATTACAGCTGCAACAATGCCGTTACTTACGGGCGAACAACATTCGTTACTTGCCTATCAGATTTTCCGAGATGAAATAATGATTGGTGGGTTTTGTCAGTTGATACAAAATGGCTATGGAAGTTACATCTTTGACAATCCCTTTGCCAAAGCGATGCGCTTGTGGGGCTTTGACGAATTTTCTAAGTTAATATATAGAGCAAAGAAACTTTACGATGTTAACCGTGAGGACTTAGAGAAAGAACGCACTGACGAAGAATTTATGGCCATGTATGAAGCATACGAAGCCTTTGATGATTTGGAAGAAGAGTTTTTCCAGATGGAGGAAGATCTCACGCAACGTATTGCTATGTATGTGGACCAAAATCTGGAATTGTTTGCCAAAATAAAGAATTAATGGCTTGCTATAAAACAGACAATGATAGGATTTAATGTGTTGCAGTGACGGAAGAAATAAAGAAATCATTTCATATTTAATGCAGTATTTGTGTTTTAGTTGCATTTATGTATTAAAGTTGATTAAAAAGAGAGAGAGCTAACGGTGTGCATTTCTCTTTGTTTCGTATATTTGCGCACCAGATAAAAACACACAATATTTATAGGATCATGAAAAAAATGAAATTTATTGCTTTAGCCCTTACGCTGTTAATGGGTATTTCTTTCACTTCTTGTTTGAGTTCGGATGATGATAGTTCTTCCTCAACTCTTTATGCTTTCGTAACTGTTCATAGCTATATGGGAACAGCCTATTTTACAGATGGCAATGGGGTTATTTATTATCCTACTAGCGCTTCTTTGAGCAGTGTTGAATCTACGTACGACTTTAGTACATCTTCAAATACGGCTTATATATATTATACGGTTGATGAAACATCTACAAGTAATACGTCTACTAGTAAGACAGTTGTTCTTTCCTATGCAATATCTTTAGACGCAAAGGTGGAGATGCCTGAAGCTGTGGGGGATACTAATGATTCGACTTCTACAGCACCTATCATTTCGTTAGCAAGTATGACTACGTCTAGCGAGCTTTATATGCTTGATGATCAACTGGTGATAGGCGTGAACTATTATATGTCAAAGCTTCATTATTTCACTTTAGTTTATTATCCGGAAGAAACTACAAGTAGCTCTACGGAAATAAAACTTTATTTGCGTCATAATTCAAAGAGTGATACATCTACTGCTTATACGTCATCTACTTTTGTAAATGCAGGTTATAGTCCAAGTTTATATTTTAAGGCATTTGATCTTTCTGATATTTTAGCTTATTATTCAGATCAAACAGGAAATAGTTCTGTT
Organism: Bacteroides sp. UBA1317; assembly: GCA_002307035.1. Taxonomy (GTDB): domain Bacteria; phylum Bacteroidota; class Bacteroidia; order Bacteroidales; family Bacteroidaceae; genus Bacteroides. The sequence continues at coordinate 19,441 of DBTL01000004.1, read as the reverse complement.
ACTATTAATGTTGAAACTGAAGAAGATACTAGTTCGATTGATTTGGCTTCTGCAACCACGAAAAATTACACTTTAACATATAGTTTAGATAATTGAATTATAAGGAACTTTTTAAAATAGCATTATTACTGATTTCCTCTCCGGCCAAGGCTTGGGAGGAAATTTGTTTGCATGAGGATAAGCGAAGGGTATTTACCGAGTTCGTTTATCCCATGATTGGTTTATGCGGGCTCTCTGTTTTTGTCGGCTCATTGTTTGCCAACGGGTGGGGTGGTCCGCAAAGTTTTCAAATAGCAATGACGCAATGTTGTGCTGTGGCGGTGGCATTGTTTGGCGGATATTTCCTGGCGGCTTATGCCATAAACTATTTGGGCGTGAGATTGTTTGGTATGGATAACGACGTGTTGCTTGCGCAACAACTAGCCGGATACTCCATGGTGGTTACTTTCCTAATCAATATCGTGATCGGATTGTTACCTGATTTCACAGTGATAGGCTGGTTGCTCCAATTTTATCTGATATACATCGTGTGGGAAGGTGTTCCGGCGGTAATGCCGATTGATGAAAAGAAGCGTTTGAAGTTTACCGTCATGGTATCTGCTTTGTTGATTTTCTGTCCGACTATTATTCAGGTCGTATTCAACAAGCTGATCGTGATACTTAATTAAAAAGAAAAATGAAACTGGCTCCCGTAAATATAAAGAATAAACGCGCGACGTTTGACTATGAACTGACGGATACTTATACGGCAGGTATTGTGCTCACCGGTACAGAAATTAAATCCATTCGTTTGGGCAAAGCTAGCTTGGTCGATACGTTTTGCTTCTTTGCCAATGGCGAACTGTGGGTGAAGAACATGCACATAGCTGAGTACTTCTATGGTTCATATAATAATCATGTTGCGCGCAGAGATCGGAAACTATTACTCAGCAAAAAAGAACTGAAGAAGTTGGAACGGGGAACCAAAGAAACAGGATTTACCATTGTCCCTGTGCGGATGTTCATTAACGAAAAAGGACTTGCCAAGGTAGTAATTGCATTGGCTAAAGGTAAAAAAGAGTATGATAAACGTGATTCTTTGAGAGAAAAGGATGATCGGAGAGAGATGGACAGGATGTTTAAGCATTGATGATGAAATGAAAAAGACTATTCAGCAACTTGTGGTCGAGCGTATCCTGATACTGGATGGTGCTATGGGGACCATGATTCAACAATATAATCTTCGTGAAGAGGACTTTCGCAACGAACGTTTTGCGCATATCCGGGGACAATTAAGGGGAAATAATGACTTGTTGTCTCTTACACGACCGGATGTAATTCAGGAGATTCACCGTAAATATTTAGAGGCAGGTGCCGACATTATAGAAACGAATACGTTTAGCTCTACTTCCGTGTCGATGGCCGATTACCATGTGCAGGAGTATGTACGTGAAATGAACTTGGTTGCTGTGAAGTTGGCGCGGGAAATAGCCGATGAATATACTGCCAAGAATCCTGATAAACCACGCTTTGTAGCAGGCGCTGTGGGGCCAACCAATAAAACTTGTTCGATGAGTCCGGATGTGAATAATCCCGCTTTTCGTGCTTTGAGTTATGACGGACTGGCTGCGGCTTACCAACAACAGATAGAGGCACTGCTTGAGGGTGGTGTGGATGCTCTTTTGATAGAAACTATTTTTGATACATTGAATGCCAAGGCGGCTATTTTTGCTGCCGAGAAGGCAATGAAGGTGACAGGCAGAGAAGTACCTCTGATGATTTCTGTTACCGTGTCCGACATAGGAGGGCGTACGCTCTCCGGACAAACACTTGATGCCTTTCTGGCATCTATTCAGCATGCTAATATTTTCTCTGTTGGACTTAATTGCTCGTTTGGTGCGGATCAGTTGAAACCCTTCCTTGCACAAATGGCGGCTCGTGCTCCATACTATATCAGTGCTTATCCTAATGCAGGATTGCCTAACAGTCTGGGTGCATACGATCAGACACCTGAAGAAATGGCCGCGCAGATAAAAGAATACATTGATGAGAATCTGGTGAATATTATTGGAGGATGTTGCGGTACCACAGATGCATACATCGCCAAATACACTGGCCTCATCAAGGGAATCCAACCCCGTGTTCCCGTTGCAAAACCCGATTGTATGTGGATATCGGGTCTGGAGTTGCTCGAAGTAAAGCCGGAAATTAACTTTGTGAATATCGGCGAGCGTTGCAACGTAGCCGGCTCACGTAAATTCCTCCGATTGATTCAAGAGAAGAAATACGAAGAAGCTCTCTCTATTGCACGCACACAAGTGGAAGATGGTGCGTTGATTATTGATGTTAACATGGATGAGGGATTGCTGGATGGAGTAGAAGAGATGACGACTTTTCTGAACCTGATTGCTTCTGAACCTGAAATAGCCCGAGTACCTATAATGATCGACTCCTCTAAATGGGAAGTGATTGAAGCCGGACTGAAATGTCTCCAAGGTAAGTGTGTGGTGAATTCCATTTCTCTGAAGGAGGGCGAAGAGGCTTTCCTTGAACATGCCCGTGCTGTGAGACAATATGGTGCGGCGGTAGTGGTAATGGCCTTTGATGAGAAGGGGCAGGCGGATACTGCTCAACGGAAAATAGCAGTCTGCGAACGAGCTTATCGTTTGTTAGTAGATAAAGTGGGCTTTAATCCACACGATATTATCTTTGATCCGAACATCTTGACGGTGGCTACAGGGATTGAAGAACACAATAACTATGCGGTAGATTTTATTGAGGCTACGGAATGGATACGCAAGAATCTGCCGGGTGCTCATGTCAGTGGTGGCGTAAGTAACCTTTCGTTCTCTTTGCGTGGCAATGATTACATTCGTGAGGCTATACATGCCGTGTTCTTGTACTACGCCATTCAAAAAGGAATGGATATGGGCATTGTGAATCCGGCTACTTCAGTGCTCTATACTGATATTCCGGCTGATGTGCTTAAAATTATCGAGGATGTAGTTTTGAATCGTACTCCAAATGGTTCTGAGCAATTGATAGAGCTGGCTGAGAAGCTAAAAGCAGCCTCTAGTGGTGAAACGACACAAGTTATACGGCACGATGCTTGGCGAGACGAACCGTTGGAGGAGCGATTGAAACATGCACTCGTTAAAGGTATCGGCGATTTTCTGGAAGAGGATTTGGCCGAAGCTTTGGTGAAGTATGATAAGGCGGTAGACATCATAGAAGGTCCGTTGATGAAAGGTATGAACTACGTAGGCGATTTGTTTGGTGCGGGAAAAATGTTTCTCCCGCAAGTGGTGAAGACTGCCCGTACGATGAAGAAGGCAGTGGCCATACTCCAACCTGTGATAGAGTCAGAAAAACAAGGAGACGTTCAGAACGCGGGTAAAGTGTTACTGGCTACTGTAAGAGGCGACGTGCATGACATTGGTAAGAATATTGTGGCCGTGGTGATGGCTTGCAACGGCTATGAGATTATTGACCTTGGAGTGATGGTACCCTCTGAAACCATTCTTAAACGTGCGATAGAAGAGAAAGTAGACATGATTGGGCTGAGTGGTTTGATTACGCCTTCACTCGAAGAGATGGTGCATGTAGCTTCTGAGTTGCAGAAGGCAGGTTTTAATCTTCCTCTGTTGATTGGTGGAGCTACCACTTCGAAACTGCATACTGCACTAAAGATAGATCCTGCATATCATGCTCCGGTGGTGTACTTGAAAGACGCATCACAGAATGCAGGTGTGGCTGCTAAGTTACTTAACCCGCTGATGAAGGAGGGGTTTGTCCAAGAACTGGCTGAAGAATATCAAATACTTCGTGAGAAAGGAAAACCGGTGCATCGAGAGATTGTTTCTCTGGAAGATGCTCAAAAGAATCGGTTGAATTTATTTTAGAAAGAAGGTTATTTTTTAATCTTCTTTTTATATACTTCGTAGCGTGCAATAATGTCACGTACGAAATTATAGGTTTCGATGCCACGAAAGTACCCATTCTTACAGACAGGATCGGTGAAGTATTGTTCGTGGCTTTTGAGTAAGATATAATTCTCTACATTGCTGCGCCATACATATTTATTTTTTCCGTATTTTTCGGCTAAGGCCATGGCATCGGAGATGTGCCCAAATCCCGCATTGTAAGAAGCTAAGATAAACCGCATTCTTTCTTCTTTATCGTGAACCATATTCAGGCTACGAGTTGTTGCCGCAATGTATTTCACTGCAGCTTTAATACTTTCTTCAGGGTTTTGCTCCTTCCCGCGGGGAATGCCCATCGCTCTGCCTGTGGCAGGCATCAATTGCATTAATCCTTTCGCACCGGCCCATGACACAGCAGTGGTATCGAAGTTCGATTCGGTATAAGCCAATGAAGCCAGTAATCGCCAATCCCAGTCAATCTTTTTAGCATATTTCTTGAATAACTTGTCAAAGTGAGAGATCTTGCCTTCGCGTAACGAAAGAATAGGTGAGTAAGAGATTGTTTTGCTAATTTCAAAGTAGCGCTTCATACTAGCTGTATAAGCCGGTGACGTAAGTTTCCTTTTGTTCCACTTATTGGCAGCTTCCGCTAATAGCGGACAGTCTTTGCGTACTGCCCAAGAAGAGCGTTGGTCGAAACTGATGGATAGTTTAATATCTAGACTAGGATAATAGGTAGTATTTAATCGCGCCAAATCATTATCGCACACAGTATAAGCGATCTTTCCTTCGGCGACTTGCGTAATAAGATCTTCAGTAGTGATGCTGTCTCCCTCCACCTGATGAATACGAATACCTCCTCCCAACTCTTTGTTCAGATTCTCCAGGCGGTTGAGGTACTTACGCTGATTTACATATACTTCTTTGCCAACCAGTTGCGTGACATCCGTCAGCGGCTTCTCTTTTCCGTTGGTTCGTTGCACAATAACCTGGTGCGTGATCATCTCTTCTCCGCAGTACGTAAGACTATCTTTCAACTCTTTGGTGATGGGCAGGTTGTAAGCAATCATATCGCCCTCTTTGTTGCGCAATTTTTGGATCAATTCCGGAACATTGCGCGCTACTTCAACCCGTAGTTTCAAGCCCAAACTTTTGGCAAATTGCTGGCTTAGTTCGTATTGAAATCCCATCTCCTGTCCACGATAGATGAAGTAAGAGGTAGAACTGTAAAGCGTAAGTACCACCAACTCTCCGCTATCCTTCATTTGAGGCAGGTCGTACTGCTCTTCTTGCGAACTTTGATGCCCGTTGCGACAACCAAATAAGCAGAATAATAGAAGAAGAAAGAAAGCCGGTGTCAAACGGTGAAAACTTCTTTTTTGCATCTGGTTGTTTTATTGGTGTTTATAGTAAATGCTTTTTGATATACATCGTTAAGATGTCGATAGCCACTTTGTTGCTTCCCCCCTCGGGTACAATCAAGTCTGCATAACGTTTACATGGCTCAATAAATTGTTGATGCATTGGTTTCAGTACGTGCGTGTAGCGATCCATCACTGCTTCCGCTGTTCGTCCTCGTTCTATCACATCCCGCTGAATCACACGAATGAGTCGCTCATCAGGATCGGCATCCACAAAAACCTTTAAGTCCATCATGCTGCGAAGCTTCTTATCGCATAAAGCAAGAATTCCTTCTATAATAATCACTTTGCGAGGTTCTATATGAATCGTTTCAGGTTGCCGGGTGCAGGTAAGGTAGGAATACGTCGGTTGCTCAACGCATTTGCCCTCTCTGAGCATAGACACATGTTTAGATAGCAAGCTCCATTCGAAAGCATCCGGATGATCAAAGTTGATATTTTGTCGCTCTTCCACTGGAACATGGCTACTGTCTTTGTAGTATGAGTCTTGCGGCAGTAAAACAACTTCTCCCTTGGGGAGACTTTCTATAATTTTCCGTACGACAGTGGTCTTTCCCGACCCCGTACCGCCTGCAATTCCGATTATTAACATTTGTTGATGATGGGTATATGAACAATATAGATTACTTTTGCGTATTCAAATGGTGCAAATATAGAAACAATTCATTAAAATAACAACGTATGATAAAGCACATTGTATTATTTAAGCTGAAAGACGAGATTTCTGTTGAAGAGAAACTGGTTGTAATGAACAAGTTTAAGGAAGCTATAGAAGCACTTCCGAGAGTAATTTCAGTTATACGTAAGATAGAAGTGGGGCTTAATGTGAATCCTGCAGAATCATGGAACATTGCTTTGTATAGTGAGTTTGATTCGCTGGATGATCTTAAAATGTATGCTACTCATCCCGATCATGTGGCAGCAGGAAAGATTTTGGCGGATACAAAAGAGAGTCGTGCTTGTGTAGACTATGAATTTTAACAAAATATAATGTATAAATAAGATGAAGAAGATACTATTTCTGTTACTCGCTTTTTCTCTTTTCATTTTAAACCTGAATGCCCAGATTCAAGAACCGGTAAAGTTCAAAACGTCTTTAAAATCGCTTTCTCCTACGGAAGCAGAGATTATCTTCTCTGCCACAATAGAAGACGGTTGGCATGTCTATTCTACCGGTTTGCCTGATGGTGGACCTATATCGGCTACCTTTACAGCCGAAAAGATTCAGGGAGCTCAGCTTGTAGGTAAATTGCAACCTCGTGGAAAAGAGATTTCTAATTTCGACAAAGTGTTCGAAATGAAACTGCGCTATTTTGAACATTCGGTTCAGTTTGCGCAAAAGATCAAAATTACCGGACCTACTTATCATGCAGAAGGTTATCTGGAATTTGGTGCCTGTAATGACGAGAGTTGTTTGCCGCCTACACAAGTTCCTTTTAATTTCTCTGGCAAAGGTGTAGCAGATGCTGTGGCTGCTGAGGAAGCGGCTACAATAGACCCTGTTGCGGTGGATACTGTTGCTTCTTTGGCTGTGGCGGCTGATACGACAGCTGTGGATAGTACCGTTGTGGCACAAGATCTATGGACACCGGTGATCAACGAACTGCATGCTTTCGGAGAAACTACTTCTCAGAAAGACATGACTTGGATTTATATTTTTGTGACGGGCTTCCTTGGTGGACTGCTAGCACTCTTCACTCCTTGTGTGTGGCCCATCATTCCGATGACGGTTAGTTTTTTCCTGAAACGTAGCAAAGATAAAAAGAAAGGGATTCGTGATGCGTGGACGTATGGTGACTCCATCGTAGTGATTTATGTGATGCTTGGTTTGGCTATCACGCTGATCTTTGGAGCAAGCGCACTCAACGCCTTATCCACCAATGCCATCTTCAATATTCTTTTCTTCCTGATGTTGGTTGTGTTTGCCGCTTCCTTCTTCGGAGCGTTTGAAATCACTTTGCCTTCAAAGTGGACCAATGCTGTAGACAGCAAGGCAGAAACAACGAGCGGATTGCTCAGCATCTTCCTGATGGCATTTACACTTTCACTGGTTTCTTTCTCATGCACCGGCCCTATTATAGGTTTCTTGCTGGTACAGGTTTCTACTACCGGAAGCATCATTGCACCGGCAATCGGTATGCTTGGTTTTGCCATTGCGCTGGCTTTGCCTTTCACTCTATTCGCCCTCTTCCCCTCTTGGCTGAAATCAATGCCTAAGTCAGGTGGATGGATGAACGTAATCAAGGTAACGCTTGGATTCCTTGAACTGGCTTTCGCCCTAAAATTTCTTTCGGTCGCCGACTTGGCTTATGGTTGGGGACTCCTTGATAGAGAAACATTCCTTGCTTTGTGGATTGTGATATTCGGTTTACTAGGTTTCTATTTACTCGGAAAAGTAAAGTTTTTGCACGATGATGACGATACAAAGGTGGGTGTAACCCGTTTCTTCATGGCCTTGATCTCGCTTGCCTTTACCGTTTACATGGTTCCCGGTTTGTGGGGTGCGCCGCTGAAGGCAGTTAGCGCCTTTGCTCCCCCCATGAGCACACAGGATTTCAATCTGTATAAAAATGAAATACACGCCAAATTTGATGATTACGATAGTGGTATGGAGTATGCCCGTAAGAATGGTAAACCTGTGATGGTTGACTTTACCGGTTTCGGTTGCGTGAACTGTCGTAAGATGGAAGCTGCTGTATGGACTGATACGAAGGTGGGCGACATCATCAACAACGATTACGTGCTGATCAGTTTGTACGTGGACGATAAGAAACCGTTGCCTGAACCGATTAAAGTAACTGAGAACGGAACTGAACGTACACTTAAGACTGTGGGTGATAAGTGGAGCTATCTGCAACGTGTGAAGTTTGGTGCGAATGCACAACCTTTCTACGTATTACTTGATGGTGAGGGCAAACCCTTGAATAAGTCGTATGCTTACAATGAGGACATTCCCAAATACGTAGAGTTTCTGCAAACAGGATTGGAACGTTATAAGAAATAAGTTCGCTTAGTACTATATAATTAATCCCGACTCACAGTGAAATAAAGATCATGTGAGCCGGGATTTATATACTTTCTACAATAAATAAATATACGAGACTATGAAGAAGATTATCAATCCCTGGAAAGAGAAAGAGGGGTATAATTGTTTCGGTTGCGCTCCCAATAATCCTGTCGGTGTGAAGATGGAGTTTTATGAAGATGGTGACGAGCTAGTAAGCCTTTGGTTCCTTAAAGCTGAATATCAGGGGTGGATAAATTCACTGCATGGCGGCATTCAGGCTGTGCTGCTTGATGAGATTTGTGGGTGGACTATCCTCCGCAAATTGCAAACGGGTGGAGTTACTTCTAAGATGGAGACTCGCTACTTGAAGCCTGTTAATACTACCGATAATCATGTGGTGCTTCGTGCCCATATTCAGGAAAGGAAGCGCAACATTGTTTTGCTGGAAGCGGGTTTATATAATCAGCAAGGCGAATTGTGTACCAAGGCTCTTTGCACTTACTTTACTTTTCCTCAAGAGAAGGCTAAAGCCGAGATGCATTTTATGGGTTGTGAAGTGGAAGAGGAGGAGACTGTTTTGAAAGAACTTCAATATGAAGAAACGGTTACGATTGGCTCTTTAAAATAACAATCCTGCATTAAAATGACGAATATTGTGATAATCCTTTGGCAGTTTAAAAGAAATGGTTTAAATTTGCCCCTATAATAATAAAAAATATGATTTATACAACTACACATCATCATCATTCTCCTGACGAATAACTCGGTGGGCATGTATGATTTTGTATAGAATGATATAGCAAGGCTTACCGGTGAGGTAAGCCTTTTTTTGTATCCATTAGTCAATATAATAAATTAAAATAAGCACTATGTTAAGAATTGCAGTACAGGCCAAAGGCCGTCTTTTTGAGGAAACAATGGCTCTTTTCGAAGAATCGGATATTAAATTGAGTTCATACAAACGCACGCTATTGGTGCAGTCGACCAACTTTCCTATTGAGGTATTGTTCCTTCGTGATGACGATATTCCTCAATCGGTAGCTACAGGCGTAGCCGATTTGGGTATCGTGGGCGAGAATGAATATGTCGAAAAAAAGGAAGATGCTGTGCTAGTAAAGCGTTTGGGTTTTAGCAAATGCCGATTGTCACTGGCTATGCCCAAAGATATTGATTACACTGGTATTGAATGGTTTGATGGGAAAAAGATTGCGACCTCTTATCCCGTTATTCTGAAAGAATACATGAATTCAAAAGGTGTAAATGCTGAAGTACACGTTATCACGGGTTCAGTGGAAGTAGCACCGGGCATTGGATTGGCTGACGCTATCTTTGATATTGTAAGTTCGGGATCTACCTTGGTAAGCAATCGCTTGAAAGAAGTGGAAGTAGTGATGAAATCGGAAGCGTTGCTCATTGCCAACAAGGATCTGAGTGAGGATAAAAAAGAGGTTTTGAACGAGATGCTTTTCCGTATGGATGCTGTGAAGGCTGCTGAAGACAAGAAGTACGTGTTGATGAATGCTCCAAAAGATAAGTTGGAAGAGATCATCGCTGTGCTGCCGGGTATGAAGAGTCCTACAGTGATGCCGTTGGCACAAGAAGATTGGTGCTCTGTGCACACAGTACTCGATGAGAAGCGTTTTTGGGAAATCATCGGAAAACTCAAAGCATTGGGTGCGGAAGGTATTCTGGTGTTGCCTATAGAGAAAATGATACTATAAATTAATTAGAGCCATCGCTCAACTAGAAAATAGAAATGTATGATTCTGATTAATTATCCCGATAGAGACCAATGGCCCGAGATTCTTCAACGTCCTGCGCTCGACACTGCGAACCTTTTCGATACTGTGCAAACCATCATTGACCGTGTAAGGAAGGAAGGTGATAAGGCGGTGCTGACTTATGAGTCGATGTTTGATAAAGTAGAGCTCGATACTTTCATCGTTAGCGATGAAGAGATCGCTGAAGCTGAAGCATTGGTTAGTGTGGAATTGAAAGCGGCTATCTATTTGGCCAAGAAAAATATAGAGACCTTTCATGCTGCACAACGTTTTGAAGGGAAGAAGATAGAGACTATAGCAGGTGTTACCTGCTGGCAAAAGGCTGTAGGCATTGAGAAAGTAGGATTGTACATTCCTGGCGGAACGGCACCTCTGTTTTCTACCGTACTGATGCTGGCTGTCCCCGCTAAGTTGGCCGGTTGCAAAGAAATAGTGCTTTGCAGTCCTCCTGGCAGAGACGGGAAGATACACCCTGCCGTACTGTTCGCTGCCCGTGTGGCAGGAGTCAGCAAGATTTATAAAGCCGGAGGTGTGCAAGCTATTGCCGCTATGGCCTATGGAACGGAAAGTGTTCCCAAAGTATATAAGATCTTTGGTCCGGGTAATCAATATGTTACTGCCGCCAAGCAATTGGTTAGCCTGCGTGATGTGGCGATCGACATGCCGGCGGGGCCTTCGGAAGTAGAAGTCCTGGCCGATGAAACAGCCAACCCTGTGTTTGTAGCAGCCGATTTATTGTCGCAAGCCGAACACGGAGCAGACAGTCAGGCAATGCTCATCACTACTTCTGAGAAATTGCAGAAAGAGGTGATGTACGAAGTTGAACGTCAATTGGGATGTTTACCTCGTCGGGATATCGCTTCTAAAGCGTTGGCCAACAGCATGTTGATTCTTGTGAAAAACATAAAGGAAGCTTTAGAAATCACCAATGTGTATGCACCGGAACACCTAATTGTTCAGACGAAAGATTATCAGGCGATAGCCGAACAAGTAGTGAATGCCGGTTCTGTATTCCTTGGCCCTTTGTCGCCCGAGAGTGCAGGAGATTATGCTTCCGGAACCAACCATACTCTGCCCACTAACGGTTACGCCAAAGCCTATAGTGGTGTTAGTCTGGACAGTTTCATTCGCAAAATAACTTTTCAGGAAATATCTCCCGAAGGCATGCGTGCTATTGGTCCTGCTATCGAAGTGATGGCTGCTAACGAACAACTGGATGCACACAAGAGTGCGGTGACCGTGAGACTGGATGCGTTGAATAAACTTTAAAATTGACATAGAAACGATGAAATCTTTGAAAGAACTTACCCGATCGAATATAATAGCACTGAAACCATACTCTTCAGCACGCGACGAATATAACGGAGCTGCGGCTTCGGTGTTTCTGGATGCCAATGAGAATCCATATAACTTGCCTCATAACCGCTATCCCGACCCCATGCAACGCGATCTGAAAGCGGAGTTGACGAAGATAAAGAAAGTCTCCCCCGAACATATTTTCTTAGGTAACGGAAGTGATGAGGCCATTGACCTTGTCTATCGTGCTTTCTGTGAGCCGGGGAGAGACAATGTGGTGGCTATTGACCCTACCTATGGCATGTATCAGGTGTGTGCCGATGTTAACGATGTGGAATACCGCAAAGTTTTGCTCGATGATGCTTATCAGTTTTCGGCCGATAAGTTGCTTGCTGCGGCAGACGAACGGACTAAGTTGATCTTCCTTTGTTCGCCTAATAATCCTACAGGGAATGATTTGCTTCGTTCCGAAATAGAGAAGTTGTTGAACACATTCGACGGATTAGTGATTCTGGACGAAGCATACAACGATTTCTCTGAGGCACCCTCTTTTCTTGAGGAATTGGATAAACACCCTAACCTGATTGTCTTCCAGACATTCTCAAAGGCATGGGGCTGTGCAGCTATTCGTCTGGGCATGGCTTTTGCTTCCGCTGAAATCATTGCTATCCTGAGTAAGATTAAGTACCCTTATAACGTGAACCAGCTCACACAAGAACAAGCGATCAGCATGCTGCTGAAGTATGACGAGATAGAGCGTTGGATAAAGACTTTGAAAGAAGAACGCACACGCCTGATGGAACTTTTTGCCACATTGCCTTGCGTGCAACAGGTGTTTCGTTCGGATGCTAATTTTTTCTTAGCTCGCGTTTCGGATGCAGGTGCTATTTACAACTATTTGGTAGCAAAAGGCATCATTGTGCGCAACCGTAGTTCTATTTCTCTTTGCGGAAACTGTCTGCGTGTTACTGTGGGCACGAGAGAAGAAAACGAGCACTTGCTAAAGGCTTTGCAGGTTTACGGAAAGTAATCCTCTGTAATATAAACAGTTCTAGTTAGTAACGCTATCCTTGTATACCCTTTGCTGAAAGGCGATTTGTGACAAGAGATTAATTGAATAGTAAATGAAAAAGAAAGTATTATTTATAGATAGAGACGGTACACTCGTCATTGAACCGCCGGTAGACTATCAACTCGATTCGCTAGAGAAGTTGGAATTCTATCCCAAAGTATTTCGTAATCTGGCATTCATCCGTAGCAAGCTCGACTTTGAGTTTGTAATGGTGACGAATCAGGATGGATTAGGAACAGCTTCTTTCCCCGAAGAAACCTTTTGGCCGGCACACAACCTGATGTTGAAAACCTTAGAAGGCGAAGGTATCTCGTTTGATGACACCCTGATAGACCGCAGTATGCCTGCCGATAATGCGCCTACCCGCAAGCCGCGCACAGGCATGTTGACGAAGTATATTGATAATCCCGAGTACGATCTTGCTGCAAGTTTCGTGATTGGTGATCGCCCTACAGACGTGGAACTGGCAAAGAACCTTGGCTGTCGTGCCATTTATCTGCAAGAATCCGTAGCCGAACTGGAAGAGAAAGGACTTGCCGATGTTTGTGTGTTGGCCACAACCGACTGGGATAAAGTGGCGGAATTTCTATTTGCCGGAGAGCGTAAAGCGGAAGTGCGTCGCACAACGAAGGAAACTGACATCTTCGTCTCCTTGAACTTAGATGGTGATGGTTCGTGCGATATCACTACCGGTCTCGGCTTCTTCGACCACATGTTAGAACAGATTGGTAAGCACTCAGGCATGGACTTAACGATTAAAGTAAAAGGAGATCTGGAGATAGACGAACATCACACCATTGAAGATACCGCCATTGCCTTGGGAGATTGCATCTACAAAGCACTGGGCAATAAACGAGGTATAGAGCGTTACGGCTATGCTTTGCCTATGGACGATTGTCTTTGCCAAGTCTGTCTCGATTTTGGCGGACGTCCCTGGTTAGTGTGGGATGCCGACTTCAAACGTGAGAAGATAGGGGAGATGCCGACTGAAATGTTCCTGCACTTCTTCAAGTCGCTTAGCGATGCTGCCCGTATGAACCTAAACATCAAGGCCGAAGGGCAGAACGAACATCATAAGATAGAGGGCATCTTCAAAGCTTTAGCCCGTGCGTTGAAGATGGCCATCAAAAGAGATATCTATCATTTTGAGTTGCCTAGTTCAAAGGGAGTGCTTTAATTGGCGTTGATGCCTACTCTTGGAGATTTCAATTTCATTTATTCTCTTTTCGCCATTCTATAGGAGACTTGCGGCAGTATCGTTTAAAAAATTTGCCGAATGTAGACTGGTCACTAAAGTTCAGCTCATCTGCTATCTGCTGAATGGAAGCATCGGTATGGCGGAGTAAATTTTTGGCTTCTAATATTAGCGTTTCTGTGAGCCATTGGGTTGCATTGCGTCCGTTTGTGGATCTTAACACCCTGCTGAGATAATCGGGGCTGATACACAATTCTTTTGCATAAAAGGATACATTATGTTCTTTTCGTACATTGATGGCTATAAGGCGGAGAAATTCTTTTGCGATTTTATTGTTTGATGTTTCAGAAGAATATTCACTACTGATCCGATCGTATATATTGGCCAACTCTAGCATGAAAGAAGAAAATGCGTTTATTATCATTAGTCGTTTCAGGCGGTGCTCTGTCGGTGATTCTATTCTCTCTTTGATGCGTTGTAACTCCAAGAGTAGTTTGTCTAACTCCTCTGATAAAAGTTTTTTGCTAGGATACCTCCAATCATATGGAATAATATTATATGGTTGAGTGTTCATCGCTTGTTCTACAAATTCTTTTTTTATAATGAGTTGATAACCTATGAAATCTTTTGAAAAGCTTGCTTTCTCAACTATATGAGTTTCTACAGTGTCCAGAAGATATCCTCTTGTGAGTAGATAAGGTATTTGATTTACTTTTATATTCATCTCTCCTTGTTCAATGATAATGATGCTCAACGCTTTGAGTTGCATTAACGTTCCTTCCTTTATCGATGGTAGAATATCTTCTTGGGTACCTCTGATTTCTTTAATAAAAATCTCTTTATTAAAAAATGTTTGTGGTACAATCATTTCCATAAAGCTATCAATCTCTATTTTTAGCAATTTATCCATAAGGCGAAAGTAATATATCTGTTGATTAGTAATAGTTAATAGGCGATAATTATTTATAGATTAAACTTAATTGATGTTATGTTAGTCTTCTAGGGACGGATATAGATGAGTGGAGAACGGATTGAACCTCATTCTTTTCGATTGACAATGTGTTTCTTTGTTGTCTTTAACACAAATGAATGTAGCGACAACGATGAAATTAAAGAAGAACCTTTTCTTTTTGTGCCTGTTCTGTTTTTTGGCTTTACAAGCCAGAGCTCAATGGACAGTTAAAGATTCAGTTAATTTAAAGAAGATACTTGAGTCTGATGGAGAAATTAAACTTAATTCTAATGCGTTAAAGATGCTTGGTAAAAGTTTATATGGAGAGCCGGGCATGGTATTAGATAAGTCTTGGATGCAATACGATCTGACTCTTCCTACAACGCCTTTTGCTGATAAAGAAGAGGAGGTTGAAGACAAACATCCGTTGAAAATTAGTTTGAATCCTTATAATGCTAATACCAAATATAATTATGACCCTGTTTACAAGAAGACGATTCGGGTGAGCAATGCTTATCATGGGGATCTTAGTAGCCTTACTCGCAGAAATGCTCCGGGCACCACTCGTGGAAATAATGCTCACTTTATGTTGATGGGTGGCGGAATTAGCGGAGGCTTTAATTGCGACTTTGCTTATATTTCTAGTAAGAAATTTTGGAACTTCCGAGCTAAAAAAGCTCGAAAGCGTACTTTGGAAGTGCTAGAACAGTATAGTGATTCTGCACAGTTGTATCTTAACGTCAAAAAAAGAGATCTTAAATAATTAACTTTCTATCAACTTGTGAATCTTATCCTGCCAAATATTGATAGTCTTGCAGGGTATTCTACAGCTCTTTTTGTCAAGAGACGATTTATGCATAATTAACGGAGTGGAGGTACCTTCAAAACAAAAAGGAGTTATCGGGATAGCATATAGAGGAAATTTAGTTTTCACTAGGAGTTATTCCGATAACAAATAAGCATATTGGTGAAGAGAAACCGTCTTTTGGAGAATCTGCAACCGTCTCTTTGGTCATCCTCTGCCTTCTTTTGGGCCAACTGAACGGTTCAGAAGGCTCAACTGAACGGTTCAGATACAAAAAAACGGAAGAAGTTGTTGCTTCCCCCGTTTACCGTAGTTTAATTTGAAACTACTTTATGATAACTCTGGCAAAGATACTACATGAAACAAGCAAAGTCAAGTTTTTCGGGAAGAAAAAACGATTTGAATGTTGCCCTGTTTGTTAAAGTTAGATGCAATCAGAAATTTGCTCAAGTCTTTCCTATCTGTTCTATTTCTCTTCATTCCTTACAAATGATCTTTTCTAAATAAAGCTTATGACTTTAGCGTATAGAAAGCACACTTTCAGCGTGCTGAATGTCCGAGATCAGCGTGTTGAATGTCCGACTTCTATTTACCCCTCTCAGAAGGCCTGTAGGGGATGGTCTGATATGTTTACAGTTTTCTCTTCTCACTATTGCTATGCGTTTTGCAAGATATATACGAGTTGTGATTTCAATTATTATATAAACTAAAGTAAGTTAAATAAGTCTTATTTGATATACTTTATGTAATGTATACTTGTCTTTATGGAATGTATTATATACATTTGTGGCATAAACTTAATCATTGATATCATGAAAACAAATTATTTATTTCCAAACAGCTTTCGGATGATCGGATGGGTATTATTAATACCTGCCATTGTGTTAGGGTATATGGTTTTATTCGAAAACCTAGAGTTCTCTTTTCTTAATGTTAAAACCCTTTCTTTGCTGCCTGATTCCCTCTTTGGTGCTACTTCAAACACCAATTCTTTGTGGTCCATTGTGGACGATAATTTCACTCAAGAATTTGTCGGTATCTTATTTATTGTGAGTGCTATTTTTGTAGCTTTTTCAAAAGAAAAAAATGAAGATGAGTATATCTATAAGATTCGCTTGGAGTCTCTTGTTTGGGCCACCTACTTATCTTTTGCTATTCAAATCTTATGTATCTTGTTCTTTTATGACTTCACGTTTCTTAAATCAATGATGATAAATACAGTTACCATACTGATTGTATTTATTGTCAGATATAATTTTATTATTTACCGCTCTAAGTTTCAAAAAGATGAAGAATAATATAAGAGTCGAACGCGCTATCCTAAGAATTACGCAGCAGCAATTGGCAGAAATGATTGGTGTTAGCCGCCAGACAATTAATGCTATTGAAGCCAATAAATACGTGCCCTCAACCTTATTGGCACTTAAGATAGCCAAAGTTTGCAGTAAGAAAGTGGAAGATATTTTCTTTTTGGAAGATACGGATTAATCTACTATGACATCAAAAGTGCAGAGACACAATTGCGATTGATAGAAATGAGAAGGGGCTGTCTCTTTTCTCAAATTATTTAGTACGAAGTGGGGAAAAATCTATTTTCCTTTTTTGCTTCAATACATTGAAAAAGCTTTTGTTTTCTACTCATTTTTGTCTATTCATCACTATCTTTGTGATAAATGCGGTTAATTTAGTTTGTAAATTAGTGATGTTAACCGTATTAAAGTCTTTAGTGCAGAGGAGAAAAACAAGTAAATATTTGAAAGGTGAAAACAACTTCTTTCGCTTAGACTGGTTTGTCCTAGTGTTGTAAATGCCTTATATTTGAAAGGTGAAAACAACGATGTGTAGATAATACTCAAGTAAGGTATTGTTGTAAATGCCTTATATTTGAAA
>DBTL01000004.1:1658-1866 GCA_002307035.1 Bacteroides sp. UBA1317 | reverse complement strand
TATATTTGAAAGGTGAAAACAACATAAATTCTCAACCGCTGGTGTCGTTTCTTGTTGTAAGTGCCTTATATTTGAAAGGTGAAAACAACCGCATGTATCGGTTAAACTTTTCTATTTGAGTTGTAAATGCCTTATATTTGAAAGGTGAAAACAACTATTTACCATAGAGATATACCCAATTTGGTGTTGTAAATGCCTTATATTTGAA
>DBTL01000004.1:0-1400 GCA_002307035.1 Bacteroides sp. UBA1317 | reverse complement strand
TATATTTGAAAGGTGAAAACAACATCATCTATTAGAAAGCCTATCAGTGAGGTAAAAAGAGTCTATTATGGAAAGAAAAAAGGAAATAGTAGGCTCTTTTTTTGTCTGTTTCAATCTCATTTTTTATTTTTGAGAAAAAATAGAACGAATGGATATTTCTAATGAAAAAACGTCTCGATACAAAGACCTTGAAAACGATCCTTATTACTTTAATCATTTTATCAATATGGGTAGGCATAACGCTTATCTGATACTTCATGATGTTTATAAGACTGTATATAAAGAAGAACTAAGCTTAGAAGAAAATAATTTAGCGGTTTTTCGTAAAAAGGTTCTTGAGAAAAGTCAAAACAAACCTGATGAAATAGCTAAAGTGATAAACATTTTACTGCGTCATTTCCCCTTTTTGGCATATTATGAAGAGAAGCAACAATATGTAAAAGAGAAACATAAATATGAGAGCTTAAACCGGTTAGCTGATTATTTGGGCGCTTTGAATAAAATTAGAAATCAAACATCTCACTATAAGCACAACAAAGAAGATATATACTTGCCAGACTATCAGGGTTTATTTCAAATGGGTGTTAAGGAAGCTCAGAACAGAATGAAGTATGAAGATAAAGATGTCAAACACTTATATCGAACTCAATATTATAATTTAGTAAATAATAATATTCTCACAGAGGCTGGCATCTCTTATTTTGTTTGTCTGTTCCTTGATAAGAAAAACGGATATTTGTTTTTGTCAAGAATCAAGGGGTTTAAAGACAGAAACAAAACCTCCGAAAGATACAAATCTGCTACTTTGGAAGCTTTTACCCAATTTCATAGCCATGTGCCCTATCCTAAATTGGACAGTAGTGACATAGCACTGGATATGCTTAATGAGTTGAACCGTTGTCCTAAGCAACTATATAATGTCCTGAGTGCTGAAGATCAAAATAAGTTTATCGCCACTCTTTCGGAAGATGGCGATGATGAGTTGCCAAAGCCTTTAATGAAACGCTCTGAGGATCGTTTTCCTTACTTTGCTTTGCGCTATTTTGAAAAATCAGGTAAATTAGATAATATTACGTTTCAACTCTATCTGGGAAGGAAGCATGCTCAGGAACCTCACACGAAAAAGATTGCCGGTGTAGAGCGTATACATTTTCTTCTTAAAAACATGCATGTGTTTGGTAAACTACCTTTTTATAAAGAAGAGGAAGCGCATCGTTTCTATGGAGAGAATGAAGAAGTGGAGTTTTACGCACCTGCTTTTCGAATGGTCGGTAATCGTATTGGGTTAGTACTCAGAGAAGAATTGCAGAGCCATTATACTGTTCCTGCTACAAATAAAACGGAAAAAGATAAAAATTATCCGGATGCCATACTTTCTACTCACGAACTTAGTGGGCTTT
>DBTL01000036.1:20146-20609 GCA_002307035.1 Bacteroides sp. UBA1317 | reverse complement strand
CGCATTTTTGCGACTGCGTCTGATAGCGTTGACGGATGCTGGAGCCAACTTCGAGCAATGAAAGAGTGGAGGCATCTTTACTAACCAATAAATCACGAAAGTGCGAAGATAATCCGGTGATAAAATGATTGCCGTCAAAACCTTTGTTTAATACGTCATTAAACAAAAGCAGCGCATCGGTCACTTTATTCTCCAGAAAGCAATCCGTTAATCGGAAGTAATACTCATAGTCCAGTACATTGAGGTTTTCTATCACACTTTGATACGTAATATTTCCCCCAGTGAAGCTAACTACCTGATCAAAGATAGAAAGAGCATCACGCATTCCTCCGTCAGATTTCAGAGCAATTACATTCAGTGCTTCCTGCTCAACCGTAATTCCTTCTTTGGATGCTACATAATTCAGATGATTCACCGTACCTTCTACCGTAATGCGGCTGAAATCATAAATCTGGCAACGCGA
>DBTL01000036.1:19783-19908 GCA_002307035.1 Bacteroides sp. UBA1317 | reverse complement strand
TGAAATCATAAATCTGGCAACGCGATAAAATCGTAGGCAGAATCTTATGTTTTTCCGTTGTAGCCAGAATGAAGATAGCATGATGAGGGGGTTCCTCTAATGTTTTAAGGAAAGCGTTGAAAGCC
>DBTL01000036.1:0-19423 GCA_002307035.1 Bacteroides sp. UBA1317 | reverse complement strand
CGGATGTCATCCACCGAATTGTTGGATGCGGCATCAAGCTCATGTATATTATAAGATCGTTGTTCATTGAATGCCACGCACGATTCACATTCATTACAAGCCTCTCCACCGGCAGAAAGATGCATACAGTTGATTGTCTTGGCAAAGATACGCGCACAGGTGGTTTTTCCCACTCCACGGGGGCCACAAAACAAGTAAGCATGAGCCAGTTTATGAGTAGCAATGGCATTTTTAAGTGTCGTAGTAAGAGCTTCCTGCCCTACTACAGATTCGAACGTAGACGGACGATATTTGCGGGCCGATACGATATAGTTCTCCATAATCCGAGATTCTCTATTTTCTGTTTCTGCAAATGTACACAAAAAAAAGTCTTATGAGATAAGTTTTAAGTTAGAAGTTTTATCTTTGCATAATCAATTGGGGTTTTTATCCGTAACTCGTCATAAACAATCATGGACAAATTATTATCAATCTGGAATTTCATACGAAGGCATAAATACAGTATAACCACACTCGTATTTGCTATCATCATCGGCTTTCTTGATGAAAACAGTATGGTGCGTCGCATCGGTTATGCGCGAGAGATCAACCGCTTACAAGAAGAAATCAACGGATACCGCTCTGAATATGAGGAAAGCACTAAACGCCTGAACGAACTTACCACCAAACCGGAAGCTATTGAGAAGATAGCCCGTGAAAAGTACTTGATGAAGAAACCGAACGAAGATATTTACGTATTTGAAGAAGAAGAAGACAAAAAATGAAGAAACTAATTCCCGTACTTTTCGCTGCAGGAGCCTTGCTGCTACTTGCAGGAGCTGTTTTATTTATATCCAAATGGCCTCCGGCTCCTTACATTTATACCATCGGCGCAGGATTTGTTGCTTTAGCGCAAGTAAACACTCCGTATGAAGGAATAAACAAAAACATCAAACGCCTCAGACGTCAACAGATATTAGGAGCTCTCCTGCTAGTGATGGCAGGAGCTTTCATGTTTACAACTCACGGCAATGAGTGGATAGCTTGTCTGAGCATTGCGGCAGTGCTGGAACTTTATACTTCGTTCCGTATTCCGCAATTGGAAGAGAGAGATAAGAATTAAAACCTTTTACTATAAAAAAGTAGCAGTAAAGAAATCCTCACTGCTACTTTTTTAGTTCTAATAGAACACTTCTAATTTATTTCTTTGAAGCAGGAGTATATCTTGCATTCAAACCTTCTACTATTTCTTTCGTAATATTATAAGCACTATCAGCATATAGAAGATTGTCAAAACCGGTATTGCTGATGATCATACTATATCCTTTTGTCTTATTATACTTCTTCAAAAAAGAATTGATTGAATCACGAAGTTGCAAACTATTCTTTTGGTTTTCGGCAGCCAGCTCATTTGACAATCGGGTTTGCAATTCTTGCAAATCCTGTTGCTTTTTAGTTATGCGGGCGTGTTCTTGTTCCGCTCTGTCGCGGCTAACAAAAGCGTTATTCTGCAGTTTACGTTGAAAATCCTGAGCCTCAGCATCCAATTCGCGAGCTTTCTGATTCAGAGTAGCACGTATGTTCTCCTCTTTCTTCATCATTGCTTCGTTTAAATCATTCCAAAAATTATATTGAGTAAGCAAGGTATCTATTTCAACATAAGCTATTTTCATGTTTGATGTGCCTATTACCCCATTGGAAGCCTCTGGTGCCTTATTTTCTGCTTTACCTGAACATTGCGCAAATAAAACGATGACTGCAATAGCCACAATTCCGCTGACGAAGTGGTTTGTTCTCTTCATAACTTATAAAATATAGTTTTAAAATAATTAATTCATACCATCATTCAAGGTTCGCTCAACGTCACGGAAAGAAAATCGTGGTTTATTACGCGCTTCCCGATCTTGAGACTGAGCGCAACTGATTCCTTTTTCTTTTAAAACCTGATTTCCACTTACGTGCCCGTTAGGGAACTTACCTCCTCTTACAAAAAAGACCTTTAGGCCTAATAATCCGAGACAAATAGCAACTATTAACAGAGTTATCAGTATTGTATTGAGCATTTCTACTAATTTTGTGGATGCAAATATAGAGTTTTGTATGGACTATGCCCTCTTTTTTTGGATAAAAAAAAGAAAAGGGTTTATTCCCAAAGAGCCTATTTAACCATATTTAGCAATAAACGGTTAAAATATACAAGAAACTAAACTTTTGCGGCAGAATAGCTCCTGAATAAAGAGGAAAAGCAAGCAAAAAAAGAATAACTATATTTTAACCTCAATTATGAATTCATAAAACAAGAAACATGGAATTATCTGAATTAAAACCAACTGCTGTATTTCACTATTTCAATGAGATATGTAAAGTGCCTCGTCCTTCTAAAAAGGAAGAAAAGATTATTGCCTTTCTAGAGGCATTCGCAAAAGAGCATAAACTGGACATTCTCAAAGATGAGTGTGGCAATATACTAATAAAGAAACCTGCGACTAGAGGCAAGGAACATTTAAAGACTGTAGTGTTGCAATCGCATGTAGATATGGTATGCGAGAAAAACAATGATGTGACGCACAACTTCCTTACGGACCCGATTGAAACAGAGATTGACGGCGAATGGTTAAAGGCGAAAGGTACGACTCTTGGCGCTGATAATGGAATAGGAGTTGCTACCGAACTAGCGATTCTGGCTGCTAACGATATAGAGCATGGTCCGCTTGAATGCTTGTTCACTGTAGATGAAGAGACTGGGTTGACAGGTGCTTTTGCACTGAAAGAGGGATTTCTAAGCGGTGATATATTGCTCAATCTTGATTCTGAAGATGAAGGCGAACTTTTCATTGGCTGTGCCGGCGGTATAGGTTCAATTGGTGAATTTCACTACAAAGAGGTAACTGTACCCGAAGGTTATTTCTTCTTCAAAGTAGAAGTAAAAGGATTAAAAGGCGGACACTCGGGAGGTGATATTCATCTCGGAAGAGGTAATGCCAATAAAATACTAAATAGATTCCTCAGCCAAACGGCCCAAAAATACGATCTATATCTCAGCGAAATAAATGGAGGCAATCTGCACAATGCGATTCCCCGTGAAGCATACGCCATCTGCGCTGTACCTCACGATGCGAAGGAGTTAGTCAGAGTAGATCTCAATATATTCTCTGCAGAATTAGAAAACGAGTTATCAGTCACTGAACCTAATTTGAAATTAGTTTTACAATCAGAGACTCCACGTACGACTGCGATTGACAAAGACACCACTTCTCGTCTTTTGAAGACGCTATACGCCACTCCACACGGAGTATTCGCCATGAGCCAGGACATCCCAGGGTTGGTAGAAACATCCACCAACTTAGCCTCAGTGAAGATGCAAGAGGGAAATGTGATAAGGATAGCAACCAGCCAACGCAGTTCCATTCTTTCTGCCCGCAATGATATGGCAAACACTGTGCGTGCCGCTTTTGAACTCGGAGGAGCCAATGTTTCATTTGGTGAGGGATATCCGGGTTGGAAGCCGAATCCACATTCTGAAATACTGGAAGTTACAGCAGCTTCTTATAAACGTCTGTTTGGAGTGGAAGCTAAAGTGAAAGCGATACACGCAGGTTTGGAATGCGGCTTGTTCCTCGATAAATATCCGTCATTGGATATGATTTCGTTCGGCCCCACACTCACAGGTGTTCACTCTCCCGACGAGAGAATGCATATTCCTTCTGTCGACAAATTCTGGAAACATCTGCTTGATGTACTGGCTAACATTCCTGAAAAAAAGTAATCAATCGACAACACGATTATACAAATAAAAATAAGGGTTATCAAAAACTTCGGTTTTCTCGATAACCCTTATTCTTTGTCGTTTTCATTCTAGACCCAAAACTAACTAATTGCCGCACTACCACATGATTTTTTCATCCAAAGCAATTTGCTGCAACCCACCGCTAATAGACCGATTAACACTATTTTGTTTCACCGGTTGGAGAAACTCCTGCAAACGAACACTGATCTTTTTCGTCTTTCTTCTGCTCATTGCAGCAAACCTAAAAGCGCAAGAAAGTACACCGTTTCGCCTGATGTTCTGGAATGTAGAAAACCTTTTCGATTGCAAGCATGATACATTGAAGAATGATCTGGAATTTCTGCCAACCTCCATGCGCAATTGGAGTTACGGACGATATAAAAAAAAATTAGCCAATGTGGCTCGTACTATCACTGCGGTTGGCGAATGGGTTCCTCCCGTACTCGTTGGCTTATGCGAGGTTGAAAATGATAGTGTATTACGTGACCTTACCCTCTATTCTCCGCTAAAGAAGGAGGATTATCAATACGTAATGACCAACTCTCCGGACAAGCGTGGCATTGATGTAGCGCTCCTCTATCAACGCGGGAGTTTTAAGTTATTAAGTTGTGAATCACTTCGTATTTCTCTTCCGGGCGAACATTCGTATCCCACACGGGATATTCTTCACGTCACCGGACGAATTATCAACAACGACACGTTGGATGTTTTTGTCGTCCATCTTCCCTCTCGTTTAGGTGGCCAGAAAGCGTCTGAACCAAACCGTGTCTGTGTAGCCGAAAGAATAAAAGCTGCTGTAGATAGTTTGTTTCTTGTTCGAAACTCTCCTAAAGTCGTAATAATGGGTGACTTCAATGATTATCCGGAAAACAAATCAATATCCGAAGTGCTCGGAGCGGTTGCTCCTCCTAATCATCCTGAGCCTCATCATTTATATAACTTGTTGGCCAGCAAAGCTAAAGATCGTAACTTTGGTTCGTATAAATATAAGGAAGAATGGAATTTGCTCGATCAGCTCATTGTTTCAGGCACATTTCTTACTCCAGATAACCACTTTTATACAAACGAAACAAAAGCGCATGTGGCCCGACTTCCTTTTCTACTCATAGAGGATGAGAAATATGGCAGAGAACAACCTTTCAGAACGTATAATGGAATAAGGTATCAAGGCGGTTTTAGTGATCACCTCCCCGTCTATGTCGACTTCATTATCGGTGCTTCCGAATAGAATGGCCGCAGCCCGTCCTATACTAAAGCGAAGAATAAAAGCTATTTGTCCAGATTTAAGAGTGTGTAAGAATGGCCTCTACAAGGCTTCTGAGAGGGGTTTGTTGAACTCACGATTTCAGTGCGTTGAAAACAGGACTTCAACACGCTGAAATCGTGAATTCAACACGCTGAAAGTATAAGCTCTATTTACAAAAGCTCTATTGTAAGCAAAAGAGAAAGCATTTATTCAATTTTGAAAATACGTTTTTCAAGCCCAAATGAATCATACACAACGTGCAAATAGAACGTGCACGATTGCCACGCAAAACGTGCACGTTCAACAACTGAAACGTGCACGATTCACAAAGGCTTCTTTTTTAGCCCTTCCAGAGCCTCTGAAGAGCCTTTGCCTACTTTCAAAACAGGAGAGAAACGATTGTTGATTTGTTCAATTCCTTTACAGGTGGTTTTGTCTACCGACAAAGCCTGCTTCATCCCCGGTGAGAGTCTGCAATTCTCTATCATCGCATCCGTAACATGCTTCATCTCGACGGCCGGATAGCGCAGTTCAGGAGATTGATTCAGTCTCAATCCATCTAATCGAAGGTCTTTTACTCTATCAAAATAAAAAGCACTTTGCCACACTTGTTCCGGACGCTCCTTATCCCAGATCACTTCGCAATCAGTGAGCTGTAACTTCTCCACACTCATAAATTCAAATCCATGTTTCGATCGCTTATCAATCGCATCTTCGTGCTGCATGAAGAGTTGCACATTCGTAAAGCGGACGTTCTCTATCGTACTATCAAACCCTTCCAAACGGATGCCACTCTGAGAGTGAGCAATAATATTTTGAAAGAAAACATTCTTCACTCCACCCGCCGAATGCCCTTTTTCTCGTTCCTGCACAGTGATCCAGATTGCATCACCATTGCCCCACCAAAAAGTAGCTTTACGCACTGTATTGATTATCAGATTAGAAAAGAGAATATCGCTCACCTCTCCGCCATCACGGATAATCATATTAATTCCTCTATTCGCATCGTTAATCACACAATTGCTCACAGTGATGTTTCTGAAAGCCGAGAAAGATTCCGTTCCCAATTTTAGGGCAGCAGACGAGGAAGTCAATACGCAATTGGTCACGGTCACAAATTCACAAGGCCTGCTTTCGCCTCCCTGACGAGTTGTTTTCAAGCAAAGCCCATCGTCGCCCGTATTAATGACGCAATCGGAGATCAATACATTGCGACATCCATCAATATCCAACCCATCAGCATTTACTCCATTGCTCGGATTAGAATATATAGATATACCTCGCACAAACACCCTGTCGCACCACTGAAGGTGCACCGACCAAAAGGAAGATTCAATCACCTGAATATTGTCAATATGCACATTTGTGCAATTCGTAAAGTTAATCACTCCCGGGCAAGGTGGCACTTTTCGATACTTCGTCTGATAATCTACTCCATACTTAGCCGCATTGGTTATCTCTCTGCCTGTCACAAAGTCAGTATTGATGCCTTGTTGAGATTCTCTCCTGAACTGCTCTCTCACCGCTTGCCCATTGAGCGTTCCCGTTCCGGAAACAGATATATTTTGAACGCCAAAAGCGGCAAGTAGCACTTCCACCAAACTAGCATCAGTTGCCCCTACTCTTATACGAGTATCTTTATAATCGCTACTTTTTCTGCTGGCATAGATTGTTGCTCCGGCCGCTAAGTGAAAATCAACGTTACTTTTGAGCAATATCGTTGCACACAGATAATTACCTGCGGGCACATACACCGTTCCGCCGCCGTTGGCCGAGCATTCGTCAATGGCCATTTGCATGGCTTTCGATGACAAAACAGTCGTGTCGCCGACCGCTCCGTAATCGATTACATTGTAACTTTTCGCTAAAGCAGAAAGACTAATCGAGCATAAAGCCAAGCATATCAAAAACTTCTTCATAGATCTTATTATTACTTAGTAATAGAAGAAGGGCAGGCATTCAAGGCCGTCCCCCATTGTGTATTAGGTTCTTTGCCCATAACGAACTCAAACGAAGAACCCGATAATATATCTGAATGAGAAATGTAATTCTTCTCATAAGATTCGCCATCTTTCGTAACCGATTGTATATAGATATTTTCTTCGGAAGCATTAGGCGCTTTTATAGTGAAAGTCTTTCCATTTTCCAAATGCAAAGTCAAACGCTTAAAAGTGGGACTAGCCAACAGATACTCTGGCGTACCGGGGCAAACGGGGTAAAAACCCATTGCGGCAAACACGTACCAAGCAGACATCTGCCCGGCATCATCATTGCCCGCCAAACCTCCGGGCGTGTTTTGATATTCACTTAGCATGATGTGACGAACATATTGCTGTGTTTTCCAAGGTTGGCCCACATAATTAAAAAGATAGGCCACTTGATGACAAGGTTCGTTTCCATGCCAGTAACGCCCCTCGGTAAACATCGAATCGAGTTTAGAAGAGAATTTGTCTCTGCCACCCATACATTTTGCCAATCCATTTATATCCTGAGGAACATACCAAGTGTAGTGACAAGGAGCGCCCTCGGTGATAAACGAAGCAAACTGAAAAGCATTATTCTCTTTCAGAAACCGTCCGTCAGCATATCGTCCTTGCGCATATCCGGTTGACGGATCGATCACATTCGCATAATTGTGCGCACGGCGCATCAAGACTTCATAATCATTTGCTTTGCCAAGTTTCCGAGCCACCTGAGCCAACACATAATCATCATAAGCATATTCTAACGTTCGCGAAACCTGCTCTTTGGTATGAAAAGCATCAGGCACAGAATCTTCCAAAGGAATGTATCCATATTTCAGGTACGAGGCAAGCGCACGTCTCCCCATTCCGTTCTTATAATCATCCGGATCAAGCGGAGATTCAAACGCATTTTTTCTCATCCCTTCGTAAGCCTTCTCTATATCAAAGCCACCAATACCTTTTATATAAGCGTCGCCCAAAACGGAAATACAATGGTCGCCAATCATGGCAGCAGTATAACTATTCCAACAAGGAAAGATGGGTAACCAACCCCCTTGTTCGTACTTATTGACCAATGATTGCATCATCTGCGAAGCCTGCTGCGGATAGAGTATGTTGAGTAAGGGATGCAAAGCCCTATAAGTATCCCACATGCTGAAATCATCGTAATAATTCCCCTTCAAAGTCTTGCGTATGGGCGTTCCTTTAGCAAAAGAAGGGTATGAACCATCAACATCATTCATCGTTCTTGGCAAAAATGAAGAGCGATATAGCGCTCCATAAAATTGATCTTTCTTTGCTTCGTCGGGTGTCTCAACTTCCACTGTCGAGAATCTCTTTTCCCATACATCAGTAAGCTCTTTCTTCACCTTGTCAAAACTCCAATCAGGTATCTCCGCTTCTAAATTTTGCTTGGCTCCCTCGAGGCTCACAAAAGAAGAAGCAGACTTTGCCACTATCTGTTCGCCCTCGCTAACCTTGAACTGAATATAAGCACCAATGTTTGTTTTTTTACCTATTGATTTTTGTCCTTTAAAAACTTCGTTGCCCTGATAGACCCCATAAGAAGCAATCTCTTTGGTAAACCGCACAACAAAATAACCGCTAAATCCCGCAGGCTCCCCCCATCCCTGATAGATGCGATGAACAGGATTATATCCTCTAATCTCTTTTCTCGCCACATCAATTTCAATGTATCCTTCGCCTTCGTCACTATTCGGATTCACAATGAGATAAGCATCGCCTCCTTTGCCATATGTAAAACGAAAGATAGCAGAACGAGACGCTCCTGTCATTTCAGCCTTCACCGCATAGTTCTTCAGACGAACAGCGTAGTAAGAAGGAGTCGCTATTTCTTCATCATGAGAGAATGTAGCCCCTCTCTCTTGTGGAAGACACTTTAAACTTCCCGTGGTAGTCATCAATGTCATGGAACCATAATCCTGCGTACAACCGCCCACAATCCAATGTGAATTTCGGAAACCTTGAATCAGTGTATCTTTATAATAATAAGGTGCCACACACTTTCTCTCCGTATCTTGCGTTTGCGGCGTCCAGAAATTCATGCCATTAGGGGCTAATACGGCAGGCAATGTTTGGCCATATTCTTCGGAACTCTTCCCGAATTTACCGGCAGTCTTCGTTGTACTTGCCGCCGTCCCCACCCGGGTATCCACACGGTGAATCAGACCTTCTTTTGCCTGACCGACAAAGCATATCAACAAGAAGCAAATTACGAGGTAGAGAGAATTGTTGCGTTTCATTTCATTCTAATTTTAAAGCACTAGATTCATTTGGTTACTCAATGACCTACCACTCATTCTGTTAATAAGCACGAACATAGGCCATAAGTAAGACAAATATAGAGAAAACGGGCCAATTCGGCGGTAGAAAAACAAGCATAGTTAGTGTATTTTTGAACAACACACGCAAAAAGGGAGGAAAGTTGCCACTTCCTCCCTTTACTCTCGTAAGCTATTTAATCTGAAAAGATTCTTGTAAGTGTGCTTATCTTATGGCAAATAGACTCCTGTAGCAGTGCGAACATACGTGTCCATGTCACCATTTTGCTTGATCACAATCACACGTCCGCCACGTTCCAACGAACCATAAGAGACAAAGCCCGTTTTGCGACCGTAACACAGACGAATGCCTGCCAGCGTAGCAACAAAGTCGTTATCATGATCATGCCCTACGAAAGTGGCTTTCACATCTTTCTGCTGCACGAAAGCAAAAAACAACCCGCTATTCAGTAATGGAGAACACACTTTTTCCGTTTTGTTGCCCGGTGTTGTCGGCAGCAGACGTACGTATTCATACTCAGGCACAGGGATATGGAAAAAAGCCAATGCAGGAACAACCTTACCCGCTTTTGCTTTTATTTTGTTACTTTGATCAACATACCAGTCTATCTGACTTTTCTTCACCCAGTCATAGTGCCCCAATGTGGAGTCATTAGTATAAGCATGAGAATCTAAAAGAAACAAATCCCATGCAGGTGCTTTACCGGTAGAATCGAGTATAGGCAACACACAATTTCCTACGCCATCAACACCCTTTCCTGCGTCAGTAGTTAGGTTATAAGGGTTCTTCATCAAGTGTTGCAAGATTTGTTCCTTCGGCAAATCAGTCTCCGTATCGTGGTTACCAAACGTCACTGCAAAGGGCAACTTCCGTTCTTCTATCGGAACAAGCAGGTCATTCCATCCCTGAATGACGCCTTTAGAGACAACCACATCTCCCGTAAAAATAACTAAATCAGGTTTCTCTGCATCCAGCACGGTACGAATGACCGCCAATGTGCTGTCGTTCTTCAGTTTATATTTAGCATCTGTGCTCCAATGAACATCAGTAAATTGCACAATTTTGAAGCTTTCATTGGTAAACTTCAGCACCGGTTTACCGGCAGTGGCTGACACAGTTATTGCTAAGAATAAGGCAAAAATAAGTTTTTTCATAACTATCATTACTTAAAAATAGGATGAGGAGACATAGAATTACAAAAAACCGACGATCAAAAATAACGCCGGTTTTCTTATTTAATTTATATTTTCTTTAAAGAGACACATTCTTCTAGCAATAAATAATACCGGAGATTAACCGTTTACTTTATGATAATCTTCTAAGAAGGTTTTCAATCCTGAAGTTGTTAGTGGATGATTCAACAAGCCTTTAATGGCGCTTAGCGGACAAGTAGCCACGTCGGCACCTGCTTCCACACATGCCAGGATGTGCTTCGTGTTTCGGATAGAAGCAGCAAGCACCTGTGTCTGGTAACCATAATAGCGGTACATCTCCACAATCTGTGCCACAAGCACCACACCATCTTCTCCAATATCATCCAATCGGCCAACAAAAGGAGATACATAAGTGGCTCCGGCTTTGGCAGCAAGCAGTGCCTGACCAACAGAGAAAACTAAAGTACAGTTGGTCCGTATTCCTTTGTCAGAAAAATATTTAATTGCTTTGATTCCATCTGCTATGCAAGGCACTTTCACGACAATGTGAGGATTCAGCGCCTCAAGTTCTTTTCCTTCACGAATCATACCTTCATAATCGGTCGCAATCACTTCGGCACTCACATCGCCCTGCACGATGTTACATATTTCTACGTAATGAGCACGCTGATTTTCAGTTCCTTTGATGCCTTCTTTGGCCATTAATGAAGGGTTTGTCGTAACCCCGTCCAAAACACCCAGATCATGAGCTTCACGTATCTGGTCTAAATTGGCTGTATCAATAAAAAACTTCATAATATCTTATTTTTTAAATGAATACTAAGTTTATATCATGTAACAGACAGCTGGGGCAACTTGTTCATTATGAACAGATAAGCGAGCTATTATCTCCTTCTCCGAAGCATTGTTGCGCAACAAATAGTTTACTAATGGTTCCATCTTCCATTGACGTTATTTTTTATAAGAAATTTCTTTCTATTCTATCTATTTTCACTACCTTTACTTAAACAAAAGTGTTCATGCTATAAATCTAAATGCCATGATTGAATTACCTGAAGCTATCACATTGGGAAAGCAATTCCAAAAAACATTGGTCGGAAAGATCGTTACCGACGTTTATAACGCAACAAGTCTGCATAAGTTTGCCTTTTTCAACGGCGATCCGCAAGGCTACAAGGAGCTACTTGTGGGCAAAGTAGTGCAATCGGCAGAAGGTTATGGCATCTTTGTAGACATTCACTTCAACGACGGAATCACTCTTAGTCTCTTCGATGGCATAAATGCCAAATACGGAGATGCTTCCTCGAAAGTTCCCGACAAATATCAACTATTACTTACTTTCAACGATAATACATACCTCGCTTTCACGGTGGCTATGTATGGCGGAATGTATGCATACAAAGGTGAATTCGAGAACAAATATTATCACCTAAGCGTAGAAAGCCTTTCGCCGTTGAGCAAGAAATTTGATGAAGCTTATTTTGATAGTAAACTGGCTCAGGAGAAGAAAAACATCTCTGCCAAAGCATTTCTGGCTACCGAACAACGGATTCCGGGAATAGGAAACGGAGTGGCTCAAGACATTTTGTTCAACGCCGGCATTCACCCTAAACGCAAAATATTTACCTTGACGGATGCTGACAGAAGTGCTCTCTTCCATTCGCTGAAAGAGACCTTGCAAGCCATGACTTCGCTCGGTGGCCGAGAGACCGAGACTGATCTGTTTGGCAACAAAGGTGGCTATCAGACTATTCTGTCAAAAAACACCTATAAACTTCCTTGTCCCAAATGTGGTGGTTCAATCAGCAAAGAAGCCTATTTAGGAGGCAGTGTTTATTATTGCAGGCATTGCCAAAAATTGGAATGAAAACGCCACACTTTAAGTTGAGCACTTCTTTCAAATTGATCTCTCTGAGAATAGTTTTGAAGATTCAACTCCCAGAGAGATAATGTAACTTCCTAAACTCTTTATACAACACGTTGATGCGAGAGGGTTAGAGTTTTCTTAGTTTGAAAAACTTATAAAGTTCAAACCACGTTATTGTGCTGATACCCACAAGCAAAGCAACTAGTACCTCCCATATAGTGAGTGGAGAGAATTGAAAAAGCCGTTGCAAAAATGGCATATTCAAAATCAATAAAATGAATAAAGCTGCCGATCCTGCTACCCATTTGACCGTTGGATTCGGGGTACGTATGATCGTGAAAATGGATTCACTCCAAGAGCGATTTGTTAGTATCGTTAAGATATTGGCCACAATTAGCGCTGTAAATGTCATCGCTCTCACTTCTCCAATTTCGTAACCGAGCTTTAGCGTAACAAAATACATCGCTAATGTAGCTATCAGCACCCATATACCCTGAAAACAACTCAACAAGATCTTATTAGGACCGAAAAAGGGTTCATCCACTTTTCGGGGAGGCCGAGACATTACATTCTTCTCGGCTCTCTCAGCCTCGAATATGATGGAACAAGCGGGATCGATGATCAGTTCCATAAAGACAACGTGGACTGGCCATAAAATCAAAGGCAGGTCTGCAAAGAAAACAGGGATCAGAGAGAGTCCGGCAATCGGAACATGAATTGCAAAGATATAACCCAACGCTTTTTGCAAGTTGTCGAATATCCGACGTCCCATCTTGATAGCTCCAACAATAGAACCGAAATTATCATCCATCAGCACAAGCGCTGAAGCTTCTCTCGCCACATCTGTTCCTTTTTCTCCCATTGCTATTCCAATGTTGGCCGCTTTTAGGGCAGGAGCATCATTTACTCCATCGCCCGTCATAGCAACCACTTCATTATTACGCTTCAGCGCATTGACGATCTTTAGTTTTTGCTCGGGAATCACTCTGGCAAACACGTTGACTGTTTTTATTTTCTCACTCAGTTCCTTTTCATCCATTGCAGTAAGTTCGCTTCCTGTAATGCATTGCTGATAGTTCTGCAAACCTATTTCACGAGCTATATTTTGGGCTGTGACAGGATAGTCGCCTGTAATCATTATTACTCTGATTCCCGCTTTATGACACTCTTTAACGGCAGTGGGCACTTCCTTACGTATGGGATCGGAAAGTCCGACAAGCCCCACAAACTCAAAGTCAAAGTCATGTTGTTCATCAGGTAATCGGTTTTCAGAGATACTCGATTTGGCAACGCCCAATACTCGCAAGCCTTCTGATGCCATCGCCTGAACAGCAGTGGCATATTTAGCTTGCATTTCAGAGTCGAGGTGACAAAGATCAAAAATAGCCTCAGGCGCACCTTTAGCAGCGATAAGCAGTTCGTTGGTTTCTTTATTACGAAAGACTCTTGACATGGCAAGCATCTCTCTGGAGAGCGCATATTCCTTCACCATTTCCCAATCATGATGCAAATGCTCAGTGCCCTTCAAGAACAATTCGCCAATGCCGCTAATAGCCTTCTCCATTGGGTCAAACGGGTTTGTCTGACTCGAAAGTATCCCATATTCGATGATATTGTGATACTGTTCGGGAAACTCATTTGCGTCTTTAGAAACCCAAAAATTCTCCTTATTATATATCTTGGCAACCTTCATTTTGTTTTCGGTCAACGTTCCGGTTTTATCGGTACACAACACCGTTGCAGAGCCCAATGTTTCAATAGCAGAAGGTTTACGGGTTAGCACGTGTTTCTTTGAGATTCGCCACGCTCCAACGGCCATAAAGATAGTTAGCACAACAGGAAATTCTTCCGGCAACATTGCCATCGCCAAAGTAATACCTGCCAAGAAACCTTTTAACAAGCCACCTCGTGTGATTGTATAGATAGCGATGACTAGTAAACACAATCCAACACCTGTTATCGTAAGGCGTTTAACCAATGTTCCTATCTCCACCTTTAGTTTGGTAGGAGACTCTTCTACCTCTTTGATCGCTTTGCCTATCTTCCCTATCTGTGTGTCCATGCCTGTGTGAGACACTCTGGCGATGCCATTGCCCTGCACAACCATCGAGCCGGAATAGACGAATGGTTGATCATCGCCTCCGGGTTGAACATCTTCAGCCTCTCCTGCCCAATCGTGTTTGCGTACCGGTACGGATTCTCCTGTCAGCAAAGACTCGTCGACCAGCAGACTAACGCTTTTAATAACAGTAGCATCGGCCGGAATTCTGTCTCCTTCTTGTAGAACTAAGAGATCATCGCAAACCACTTCACGTCCGGGAATACGCTTCTCTACATTTTCGCGAATAACCAATGCGCGGGGACTTGCTAAGTCTTTCAGAGCATCCAAAGCCTTTTCACTCTTCCGCTCTTGATTGAACTCAATGCCCATCACCACGAACACAAACCCCAAAAGCATAATGCCTTCTTCAATGTCTCCAAGAATCATATAGAGCGTGCCGCAAGCTACCAGCAACAAAAACATGGGTTCTTTTATCACCCCGAAAATAATCATCCAGAAGTTCCGTGAGCTACTTCCCTGTAATTCATTATATCCGTTTTTGGCGATTCTACTCGCTACCTCATCAGAGGTAAGACCTGAAAATTCCAAGTCATTTGTTGTTTTCTTCATACGGTCAATCTTTTATTTTTTTTGAAGAAGCTATAATCTTATTTAATAAGGTTGCAAAAGTATCCAGTTCGTCCTTGCTGAGTTTTCGGGCAACCAATTCTACTAAAGAATCATGCGCATAATCATGTCGCTTATTGATCTGTTTTCCCACGTCAGTTAAATGCAAGTGCGAGCTTCGCCTATCAGCATCTGAATGTACTTTGTACACACATCCTTTCATGATGAGGCGGTCAATGACAATCGTCACAGAAGGTTTTTTCAGCCCCAGTGCAGAAGATAATTCAGTAATACTCGGATTATCTAATTCCTGAATGGTTTCCAAATAATTGATTTGGGTTGAAGTCAAATCTTTAATATCGCAATGATCCTTTGCCTCCTCTTCGGCTTCGGAAATAAGCCTGGAGAAGCGAGCAATATCGTCTTTAATTTTATTGTTCATATAACATCTTCATTAGAAATATTGCGCAAATATAGTTAGTTAGTCCTAACTAATAAAATAAATGAAAGAAAATATTATTTCCCACGGTATTCCATGGGAAATAATCACTTAGCTTAAAAGTGGCAAAACTACACAACTATAGATTTTATGCTTCAGAAAAGACGATGGAAATTGATCTAAATGAAGAACAACGATACTCCGATCACACTGATAATCGCTCCAATAATCTCTCTCGCAGTTATCTTCTGCTTAAAAAATAGGTGAGAAGGCCATAGAATAAAGATGGGAGTAAGCGCCATCAAGGTAGAAGCGATGCCTGCCTCGGTGTATTGCACGGCCATCAACGAAACCGAAACTCCAATAAAGGGGCCGAAGATGGTGGCGCCCAAAGCGGCTTTCATCCCTTTTCCGTCACGAATGGCCACGGGGATTGTGTGAAATTGATTGCTAAGCCACATCACTGCTAAAAAACCAAGTCCGCCTGTGATGGCACGAATAAAGGTGGAAGCAAAAGGCAACAAATCGGAAACATGGGTCATGTTTGCCGGAATAGAGATTTCATAATAATTCATCCCGACCTTGCTCAACACGAGCCCGATGCCTTGCCCTACGCCAGCTCCAATACCGAACAGCACGCCTTTCAATGGTAGTTTGAGACCGATTCGATGGGTGGTTCCTCTACTCAACACGGACAAGCCGATACCTGCCAGCGTGATGAGCATGCCCGCCAGTGTTTGCAAGGAGAGTTTCTCTCCCAAAATTATCCAACCGGAGATGGCGGCAGAGATGGGGGCCAGCGTCATAAACAGTTGACCGAAACGGGAGCCAATTAAAACATAGGAATTGAAGAGGCAGTAATCGCCCAAAACATAACCGACGAAACCGGAGAGTGAAAGCCAAAACCAAGCTTCTCCATCGGCATAAGTGGGGTAAGGAACTCCTGTAAACCACCATAAAGTAGCTCCCAACATGAGTAGGGAAAGTGACATGCGGATCACATTTAGCTGCAATGAGCCAAGTCGTTTGCTCGCTACTTCGGAAAAAAGAGCAGTAGCCGTCCACGAAACGGCCACACCGATTGAGAGTACCTCGCCAAAATATTGCATTTTGTTCTATTTTAGCGCAAAGTTACAATAAAAAAACAAACGAACAATCTTCTGTCCAAACGGCATCTATCCAGTCTTTCTCACAATCTCTCGTTGAAAGGCTGCTATCAATACCGAAATATTGATAATATATCTTCGGAAAATAGGGAGAAATAAGGCCTTTGATAAACGTACACGAAAAAGTTGGAGGCCGTGCACGAAAGAGATCTTCATCGTGCACGGCGTGCAACGGTTCCATGTATGAGGATTATTTTAGTGATCAGACCGCTTTATTTTCGTACAGACAGTCCGATAAATCTCCGATAAGTATTTTCTGCTTTGACCAATGCCTCCTTCTCGATGTTGAAGCTTTGCTCAAAAAATGTCGTTTCAAAACTGATTCCTGCTTTTGAGACTAACTTTTTCCACACACCCACTATTTCACCATTATACATGATGTTTGGATAGAAGGTTCCATTTTTAGTGAAAGCTTTGAGGTGATGCTCTAATGCTAAGATTGTGGTTCTGTCTTTATAGCTGATCACATATTCGTCAAACGCAGGTAGGAAATGCAGCACGTTATCGATCTTCAATTCGTTGGCATATAATTGATGAACAAGCAGGTTGTGAGAAGCAAATTTATCGGAAATCAGTTCTGAATCAATGAGACCCACTGCCTGCTTTGCATCTGCCACAGACAATCCGGACCACCAGACAAAATCTTGCAGACTTGCAGGAGAGTGGCTTCTGAAATAATTCAATGCAAGTTTGACCAACGATTCTTCTTTATTCAGCTCTTTTACCGGAGGCACTCGTTCCTCAATCAGGGCGTAAGTCAGTTTCTTGCCTCTGACGGGTCCGCTACAAACGATGCCTTCAATCTCCGCACGCATCATAAAATGAATCATTCGAGAAGTATTTACAACTATACCTGCCTTGTTCAGCTCTAATCCTACCTCCTCTCGTGTCAGGAAGTTACTCCCTGCTAACATTTTCTCCAGCAAACCGTTGCATTTTGAATACAAGCTCTCGCTTATTTCCAAATCCCGATCTCTCGAAGCAGAAGATGATTTGATCCGTTGCGCCGATAATCGCAACATCCATCTGATATCTTCCGCGGCTACCAAATGCCAGGTGGGGCGCATCACGTGTGTGCGCAGAATATCGCCTCGATTGAGAGCTTCATCAACAAGTTGCTCTGTTCCCGATTTTAGTCTGATGCCAACCGCCCATTTGACCATATTATAATCTTGCGCTTGCATGGCACCCATCCAAGCAACCAACTCTTTCGGGTTGACAAATTCTGAGTGATGAAGCTGCTGACTGGAAAGTCGAATATCTTTAATCTTTTGCATATTTGGTTAGAGGGATTTTAATTAAGAATGCGCAAGATACAAAAATATATATAAAAGGCTATCCACAAAGTATGGATAGCCCCATTTAGTTAAATTATTTCACACATAGAGAGTCTTACTTGGCAGAAAAACCTTCTTTCTTCAACTGGGTTACCCAGTTTTTGATCCTTTCATCCGTTTTGTCGGGTTGAGTATCATCATCGATAGCCAGTCCCAACAAGTTTCCTTCTTTCAATGCACGAGATTGAGCGAAAGTATAACCTTCGGGAGACGTTAGTCCAGCGATGGTAGCGCCTGCAAATTCAAAGGCTTCGGCCAGCAAAGCAATGCCATCCACGAAATTATCAGGATAGTTTACTTGATCTCCCAGACCAAAGATAGCAACTTTCTTGCCTTTCAGGTTGAGCGATTTCAACTCCGGAATCATCTCATCCCAGTAAGTAGGTAGCTCGCCATCAAACCAAGTAGCTGTACCAACGATCAGATGATCATATTGCTCAAATTCCTTTTCCCACGCATGTTCCACTGGGACAAGGTCCGTTTTTGAATCGCCAAACACTTCTTGTATCTTTTTTGCGATTGACGCTGTTTTCACGGTGTTTGCTCCGTAAAATAGTCCGATCTTTTTCATTTATGTATCTTTTTCGTAAAGTTAATATTCTACTTGATTCAATATGCCAAAAGCTCCTTCGCAGCTTGATAGATGCGTTCTGCGCTCGGAAGAATCGCCTGTTCGAGCACAGGATGGAAACCTACAGGAGTAAAGGTAGAACCTACACGTTGCACAGGAGCATCCAAATATTGGAACAATTCCGTTCCTATCATGGCAGCTATTTCCGCACCAAAGCCCGAAAAGACTTTGTCTTCGTGCACAATCAGCACTTTGCTAGTCTTCTTCACGGATGCAAAAATGGTCTCCTTGTCAAGCGGAATGATTGAACGAATATCGATCACTTCCACATTCCCTCCGTTTTCGTCGGCTAAGCGATTGGCAGCCTGCAAGCAGAGATGCGTGGTGTTTCCGTAAGTTACAATAGTGAGATCGTCACCCGCTTTACGAATTCGAGCCTTTCCGAATGGAACTTCAAAATCATCAGGAATAACGGTTGCCGCTTCCACAGCATTGTACATCGCTTTCGGCTCCAAAAATAGTGTAAATCCTTTAGAGCGAATAGCCGTTCTCAGCAAACCTGCGGCATCATCGGCAAACGAAGGATAAACGATTCGGGCTCCGGGCAAGGTAGACAGTGCGCCTTCCAAGTTTTGTGAGTGATACAATCCGCCACCGATATATCCTCCGGAAGAGAGTCGAAGTGTAATGTTGGGCGTAAATTTCCCATTGCTTCTCCAATATTCGTGCGTACATTCTACGTATTGCTCAATGGCCGGCCAGAAATAGTCGGCAAACTCGGCGCCTTCAATCACTAAATGAATCTTCGGATCGAAGCGGCTCATTCCGTTGGCCGATCCCACAATATAGTCTTCGGCAATTGGAGCGTTGAATACTCGCTCGATACCGAATTCTTGCTGCATTCCCTTCGTCACATTGAACACACCGCCCTTATCTTTATT
>DBTL01000058.1 GCA_002307035.1 Bacteroides sp. UBA1317 | reverse complement strand
CGGCAAAATCTGAAGCAAACTTACGAAACAGTAAGATAACATCTTCTCCTCTTTCA
This sequence comes from Bacteroides sp. UBA1317, assembly GCA_002307035.1. Lineage (GTDB taxonomy): Bacteria > Bacteroidota > Bacteroidia > Bacteroidales > Bacteroidaceae > Bacteroides. The sequence continues at coordinate 16,343 of DBTL01000058.1, read as the reverse complement.
CGTAAAGAAGGTATTTGGATAGGAACCGTATTGAGACGATAATAAAGATCTTCACGAAAGCGTCCTTCTGAAATAGCTTTCGTTAGATTTACATTTGTAGCGGCCACAATTCGCACATCCGTCTTCTGAACTTTAGACGAGCCTACTTTTAAAAACTCCCCGCTCTCAAGTACGCGGAGCAGACGAGCCTGAGTAGGTAAAGGTAGCTCTCCAACTTCATCCAAGAAGATTGTACCTCCGTCAGCTTCTCCAAAATATCCTTTCCGTTCGCCAATGGCACCGGTAAATGCGCCTTTTTCATGCCCGAATAATTCGGAGTCGATCGTACCTTCAGGTATCGCACCGCAGTTAACAGCGATATATTGTCCATGCTTCCTTCGACTAAACTGATGGATGATTTGCGGAAAACTTTCTTTTCCCACACCGCTTTCGCCCGTAATGAGTACTGACAAATCGGTCGGTGCCACCTGAATAGCAACGTCTATCGCACGCATTAAAGACTCAGTATTACCTATAATACCAAACCTTAGCTTTACTTGTTGAATCTCCGCTTTTGTCATAACATACTAAATCTATGACAAAATTACAAAAAGCTTTCAATAGCACAATAGAAAAGCTGATATATTAGACAAAGAATACTACCTTTGCAGAAAATTAGCTAGAAGCGCAATTTACTGAAGATATGAAAAAACAACTTTGGACATTCACTAAAACTTATCTGTTTTTTGTGTTAGTTTTTATTTTGCAGAAGCCTTTGTTTATGCTTTATTATCATAATCTATTCAAAGACTCAACCCTTACTGACTATTTAGATGTGGCATTTCACGGACTTCCTCTCGATTTATCTATGGCAGGTTATCTCACAATCATTCCGGCAATCATCCAAATCATTTCATTGTGGGTCGCTCCTCATCCTATTTCAATCATCCGTAAGATATATTATGGTATCATTTCTTTTCTCATATCGGTCGTCTTTATATGTGATCTGATTTTATATAGTTACTGGGGATTCAGACTTGATTCCACCCCTCTATTCTATTTCTTTTCATCTCCCAAAGATGCTCTAGCAAGTGCTAGCACTGGATTTATCATATTACTCATTGTTTCACTACTTATTCTTTGCGTGACATTATACTTCATATTGTATCATACTTTGATACGACAGAAGAAAGAAATTAAAATGCCGAAATATCGATTAGTCTTTTCTGGAGCAATGCTTCTAATGACTGGATTACTCTTCATTCCCATCCGTGGAGGTTTTACCGTTTCAACAATGAACATAAGCAAAGTATACTTCAGCAACAGAATGATACTGAACCATGCTGCTATCAATCCATTATTCAGTCTGATGGAATCTATCAGCCGTGAAACAGACTTCGAAGAACAATATCGCTTTATGAACGAGAAGAAAGCTGATGTAGAATTCGGCCAATTGATCGATAAACCAACAACAGATAGCATTCCTAAACTTTTAAATAAGAAACGTCCCAATATTATTTTCATAGTACTCGAAAGCTTTATGTCTAAAGCCATGGAGTCATTGGGCGGCTTACCCAATGTTGCAGTGAATATGGACAAGTTTGGTTCTGAAGGCATTTTATTCACGCACTTTTACGCAAACAGTTTCAGGACGGATCGCGGACTCGTTTCCATCTTAAGTGGATACCCGGCACAGCCAACTACCAGCATCATGAAATATCCACGAAAAACTCAATCTCTACCTTCTATCCCTAAATCATTAAAGGAGGCAGGATATAATCTACAATATTATTATGGTGGAGATGCTGACTTCACTAATATGCGTTCATACCTCATGTCAATGGGTATTAGTCATATTATTTCCGATAAAGATTTTCCATTGAAAGATCGGCTTAGCAAATGGGGAGCACATGATCATGTTGTCTTTAATCGGATGATTTCCGATTTAAGAGGAAAACAGCAAGAACCTTTCATGAAAATTCTGCAGACATCGAGTAGTCACGAACCATACGATGTTCCATTTCACCGATTATCTCACCCATACCTCAACTCGGTGGCTTATGCTGATAGTTGCCTAGGTAAATTCATTAACCAATTCAAACAAACGAAGTGGTGGGGCAATAGTATTGTGGTTCTTGTACCCGACCATGCTAAAAGATACCCCGATGATCTTAGCGATTTCTCGGTAAACAGATATAAAATACCATTGATTATTATCGGAGGTGCCGTCAAATCGCCAATGCGCATAGCGACTTACGCATCTCAAATGGATATTGCAGCAACGTTGCTAAATCAAGTAGACTTGCCTCACAAGGAGTTTCGCTTCAGTAAAAACATACTTAACTCAGCTTCTCCTCATTTTGCTTATTTTGCTTTTCCAAATGCATTTGGAATGCTTACGCCAGGAAACGAAGTGGTCTTCAACTGTGAATCTGGAAAAACAATAACTGATACGGGGAAAACTCCCGGGAAAAACTTAATTAAAGGAAAAGCTTTCTTGCAAAAACTGTATGATGATTTGGCTAAACGCTAATGAGCAAAGTCAGAAAGAACAGAGATATAATTCAAGAAATCACCTACATTTGCCATATTTCGGCATAACAATTGATACGACAGATTAAAAGGATGGGCTAGATGTGGATATACAGTATCGTAAATTCACATCTAGCCCACTTCTTCATCTGGGTATCAATTAAATATCATCATCAATAGTATCCAATTTAAGTTTGTCACTATCGTCGCGCTTTTCGTAATACTGCTTCCTCAAAGGATTTACACGAGCTGCTTTATCTCTCTTACGATTACGAAAAATATCAATCGCCACGTACACTGCTTGACGGAAAGAATCTTCACTGGCTATTCCCTGACCTGCTATATCATAAGCCGTCCCATGAGCTGGAGAGGTACGAATTACAGGCAATCCAGCCGTATAATTAACTCCTTCATCCATAGCAAGTGCCTTAAAAGGAGCCAATCCTTGATCGTGATACATTGCCAATATACCGTCAAAATGAGTGTAATTCCCTGAACCCATAAATCCATCCGCCGCATAAGGACCATAACAAATAATACCTTGAGCGGCCATCTCTTGCAAAGCCGGAGTAATGATCTCCTGTTCTTCTTTGCCTAGCAGACCGTCGTCCCCGGCATGAGGATTTAAAGAGAGGACAGCTATACGAGGGCTACCGATACTAAAATCTTGTTTCAAAGAGCGATTGAAAATCATCAATTTCTCCTTGATAAGTTCTTTTGTAATTGTTGCTGCTATTTGACTAACTGGAATGTGTCCGGTTACCAAAGCCACACGAAAATCATCTTTCATCAAAATCATCAGAGATTTCTCCCCGTTTCCTAATTTCTCCTCAATATATTCCGTGTGACCAGGAAAAGAAAATCCTTCAGATTGAATCGTATGTTTGTTTATTGGAGCAGTGACAATTACATCAATCAATCCCTCTTTATATTCTTCTATGGCTTTCTCTAAAGCACTTAAAGCCGCTTTTCCTGCTTCCTGATCAGCCTTTGAAAATTCTACTTTCACTTCATCATCAGAGCAATTCACTACACTCAACTTATTGTGTCCAGCCTCCGAAGCAGAATTTACGATACTGAAGCTAATTGTCAGATCAAGTGCTTTACGATGATATGACGCTACTTTAGGAGAGCCATAAATAATAGGAGTACACAGTTCTAACATTACAGGATCTGAGAACGTCTTTAATATCACTTCATAACCAATCCCATTAATATCACCTTGAGTGATTCCTATCCTTATTTTATTATCTTCCATTTTAGTTAATTAATTATAGTCATTAATTCCTTCTTTAGATACATCAAGAGGAATTTCTCCTTGCTTCTTTTCGTTTGGTAGTTTTAATGTATAAAGCGATGCCTCCATCAAGCGTACCAAATTTCGTTTAAGCTTATCCGGAGAATAAATAAAAATTTCCACCACTATTATTCGTTGGTTAGCTTTATCCAAACGTACATGAGAAACAAACGGTCCTCCCATAAAATCATTCTTCACTCGCCACAGTCCACGAACTTCTTGCGTATAGTCTCCATGCACCCCAATTGATCTAACCGACACCATAGAAGAATCTGTCATCATATACATTCCCTCCTTTGATCCCGGAATATTTACCTTCATCACAGAATCACGCTTATGGATAAAATATTCTTTGGTAAAAGTTGCTTTATCAGTATAAGGATAAGAGTAAATCACGAAGTTTTGATCAGCTGTTGCTGTATTAGTAGATGCCCAGAAAAAGTCTTTCCCCTCCTTAGAGCCACTTAATTCAGCTGGTAGCCATATACTACAATCAAACATGCTAGCAACTTTTGTAGCGATGTAATCATTATGTTTTTTCTCCAAAGAGGCTATTTGCCTATTCATTTCAGCACGTGTAAAGAAATCAACAATGACGTTCTTATTGTCATTTACAAACTTCTCAAACGTCTCTTCATCTGGTGCCTGAATCGTCAAAATAATCTGTGGAGAAGCATATACATCTTTAGAATATTTGAATTTAGCCTGAGTATAAACATCCTTTTGAATATCAACAATAATGATGTTACGTATTAATTTCAGTGTCGTATCATAATTATCAGGAGAAGTATACATGATCTTAAAAGAGCGTTCAGACTGAGGTAGTCCCGGTACATCTGTATCCAACACATGATACAAAGATCTACCTGCAGGACGTTCCCACAAATCATGGTCAACAACAACCAGAAGTTCATATGGACGCCCACTCGATGTTGGAGTCAAAATACCCTTTTTACCACTACAAGAAAAAAAGGAGAGTATTACAAGAAGCACACATAGATATAACAAAGACTTTCCCATATTCATAGATTTTACACCTTTTCACAAAACTACGGAAAATACGTAAAACATAATCATTATAACCTAACAAATAATGTTAATCCTCTTTTAAAGAATCTCGTTTTAATGTAGAAAGCATACCACATGCAGCAAAAATATCTTCACCTCTAGAAGCTCTTATAGTTGAAAATAAACCATGAGAAGTCAGATAATCACGAAAAGTGACCATCGTTTCCATCTCAGCCCCTGCAAGATCTACTCCCGGAATGGCATGAAAACGAATAAGATTAACTCGACAGTCAATTCCTCGCAAGATTTTAAGTAGCTCCTTTGCATATATCAAAGAATCATTAACGTTTTTAAAAACAATGTATTCAAACGACAATCGGCGCTGCTTACTAAAATCATAATTTCGGAGCAGATCAGTCATTTCAGTAATCGAATATGCTTTTTCTGCAGGCATTAAATCACCTCTCTGCGAAGGAAAAGGAGAGTGGATACTGATAGCCAAATGGCAATCACTTTCTTCAATAAACCGCCTAAAAGACTTGCGGACTCCCACCGTAGAAACCGTTATTCTTTTGGGACTCCATCCATAACCGTATGAGGCAGTCAAAACTTCTAACGTTTTTAACACCTCATCCATATTATTAAGTGGTTCGCCCATCCCCATGAAAACAATATTCGTTAATTGATCACGTTCCGGCAAAGAACGAATTTGATTAAGTATCTGATTAGCAGATAAATTGGCCGAGAAGCCCTGTTTCCCTGTCATACAAAACTTACAATTCATTTGACATCCTACTTGAGAAGAGACGCAAAGAGTACCTCGATCATCATCAGGGATATATACAGCCTCTACAAAGTAATTTGGATTTATCTTATATAAATATTTAATAGTACCATCAGTTGATTTTATAGCGTCCACTGGTGCCGAGGTTCCTAACTCATACTCTTCTTTCAGCAGTTCTCTCTGCTTAAGCGACAAGTTGGTCATTTCATCAATAGAAGTAATTTGTTTATCATATAACCAAGAAGCAATTTGTTTTGCAGTAAATCCAGGCATACCAAGATTTTTAACCAAGGCTTGCAACTCAGTCAAGGTTAAACCAAAGAGAGAGTATTTGTTCATATTCAAGTATATCAATGTTTATTTATACAAAAGTAGAGAATAAAACTCAATAATAAAGCATTCAAAGCAGAAAACATAATCACGCTCTTTCTAGTTACAAATGTAGATAAGCAATATCAATACAAAATCTAAGAGATAAAATAAAAAAGGCAGAATGAAAAAATCACCCTGCCTTACATAAATAAAATAAAGAATGTTTTTTTTAAAAGAATAAATATCTTTTATCTTTTACTTCTGCTTTCAAATAAAGATCATTAATAAATCGGCTTGCCATACGTTGGTGCATACTTTGTTGAGTAGCTTCTTCTGCTTTAACATCAAATGTTTCATTCAACTTTTCTTTAGCAAAAACTTGCAAAACAAATACACCAGCACTTCCTTTAATGGGAGCACTCAATTGATTAAGTTGAGCAACAGAAGCATAGGCCCCAACCAACGGTTCACTGCTACGAAGAGCAGCAACATAAGCAGGTGCAGCAAAAGTGACATGTTTCACTGAATCAGTCACAGCATTAGGCATCGATTTATATTGAGCAATAGAAGTAGCATTAACTGCTTTCATACTAGCCATGATCTTTTCAGCTTTCTTGTCCTTGATAATCTCGCTCTTTAACTGGTCTTTAACCTGAGCCAATGAACGATATCCTTCCTCTGTTATTCCAGTAAGTGCTACAACCAGCATTCTGTCACTTTCCCCACATTCATATAACCCGGACACTTCACCTTGCTTAGCCGAGAAAACCCATTTCAGAGCTTCTTTAGTTCCTTTAATTCCACCAATACCATGTTCTGAACTATATAAGTCATCCTTTTCTAAAAGTTTATAGCCTTCCTTTTCTGCATTAGCTGCGATTTTATCTAGAGTTGTATTAGTAGCAATAAACTGGCTAAAATTATTATAAGCTTTATTATAAGTTTCTTTGCTGAACTCAACCGTTTTTTTAATCACAGCCACTTTATACTTATCTTGCACACCCTTTTTATTTGTGACTTGAAGGATAACATTTGCCTGTCCTATAGGCAAGTTAATCGACTCATTGGTTCCTAGGCTTGTAACAGCCTTAATAAACTTGAGGTTATCTCCATCAAGTTGGCCGCTCTCGTAGTTGGCCGAAGATATCCAGTTAGAATCTCCGTTCTGTCCATATTTTCGGGCTAGCTGAGCAAAATCAGCACCAGCTTTAACGGCTGCATAAATACTGTCGGCCAGCAGTTTTGTTTTAGCAGCATCAGCAGCAGAGACTTGGATCTGACGAAATTCAACAGAATCAGCAACCGCTTCCTTAGACAGTAATTTGAAAGAATTAATTGTATTATCTGCTACATTATAATAAGGCCCATATACAACTCCCATTGTAGCTGAATCTAATCGCGCAACAACATCAGCAGGCAAAGAAGCTTTCGTATAAGATAAATCAACGAACTGACGTTCAGAGCCTGTAGAACGAATAAAGGAAGTATAGTCAGCAGTCGTATTTGCTAGTTGTGCAGTATAATCAGTAATTTCTTTCTGAATAGCAGCCTTATCTTCAGGGCTAGCAGTCACTTGAACATCTATATATTTCACATTGCGAGCTTCAACATATTGTTTGAATTGCTGTTTTTTCTTATCATAAAGAGTTTTAAGTTCTGAATCTGTCACTACAATTGTGGTATCAGAAATAGAAGAATAAGGCACCGCCGCAAGCAGCAAATCCATTTGATTTACTCGTGCATCAAAAGCAGCTTGTGCTTCAACCGGATTTGAAAAAAGAGCTTTAGTAACCAATGCTTGATATTTTTCAGCCAAACGGCTCTGAATAAGGTTCTTTTCAATAAAAGACCAAAATTTATTCATTGACTCGTAATATTCAACATACTGAGACGATACTTTCGTTTTATCCATCTTAGAATAATCCACTAAGAACTTTTTCAGCATATCTTTATCAAACGCACCCGTCTGTGGATTACGAAATGGTGTTTGCTGAAGTATTGGATTCACGCCAGCATCAATTATAGCTTGAATTTCAGTTTTAGAAACAGTTAATCCCAACTTTTTAGCTTCATTCTCAATTAATTTATTATTAACATAACTACGCCAAACCTCATCTTTTATTTGATTCGTTTGTTCATCATCCAATGATTTCATTCCACTAGAGAATTTAACAACTTCTGTATATTCCTCTACTAACGCCTGATAGTCTTGGGCAGAAAGTCCCTCACCATTCACTTCACCTGCATCACGTGACTGATGAGGCTGGAGAACTTTCCATGCGTCTCCCGCTATGAAAGCGAACAACGCCAAACCAATAACGATAACTAATAAAGATCCCTTGGTTCTGATGCTTTGTAATGTTGCCATTTTAATTAATATGATTTATGTTTACTATTATTTATTCAGTAGCTATATTAGCGCACGAAGATACAAAAAATGCTAATATGCACCAGCTATTAGGTAAAAAATTACAGGTAAGATTTGTTATTCACTTACTTTCAACCGAACAAGCTCTATTTTTGTCGCAGTCATCTTGATAATTTTAAATTGATAACTATCGATTGTAATCAGTTCATGAAGTTTAGGAAAACTTTGATAATAGTTCAAAATCAGTCCACCAACAGTCATATAATCATCTGACTCGGGCAAAGTAAGTCCAAAGGCTTCATTCACTTTCTCGATTTCAAGACGCCCTGACAAAACATATTCATTGTCTCCAATTTTCTTGCACACATAAAACGTATTATCATGCTCATCTTCTATATCACCGAATATTTCTTCCACAAGATCCTCTAAAGAAACAATACCAGCTGTGCCACCAAATTCATCGACCACTACAGCAATTGTCTTCTTTTGAAGCATAAATAATTTCATAAGTTTATGAGCCGCCATTGTTTCTGGAACGATTGGTACATCTTTTATTCCATCCAACCAATTTTGAGGACTACGAAACATTTCCGAAGAATGAATATAACCCACTACGTTATCAATATTACCATCATACACTATTACTTTGGATATTCCAGATTCCACAAAACAGCTTTTTAAATCTTCAAGTGATGTTTTTAGGTCTACAGCAACAATTTCAGTACGAGGCACCACGCAGTCTCTTATTTTAACATTTGAGAAATCTAAAGCATTTTGGAATATTTTAACTTCAGTATCCAAATCAGCCTGACTTGTAGCATTACTAATCCCAGACTGAATGAAGTAATCAAGATCCACTTTACCGAAGGCCTTTTCTGAAGCTTCCTTATTCACTTTAACTCCAAAAAAACGTAGAAATAAATAAGAGAGTCCTGAACAAATATACGAAATAGGGTAAAATATTATATAAAAGACAAATAATGGGACAGCAAAAAGATTGAGCATTAAATTGGGGTTTATTTTAAAGAGCGTTTTTGGCAAGAACTCACCTGTAAGCAAAATAATAAGCGTAGAAATAAGCGTTTGAATACAAAGTAAAAGAAAATGATTTTGTACCAATCCGGTCAGAACATACTGATCAATCAATTGTGCCATTAATATTCCGTAAATCACTAGAGCAATATTATTGCCCACCAACATAGTCGATATAAAATCATTTGGTTTCTTAAAGAAAATTAGAAAAATTTTAGAAACAAGCCCGCGACCTCTATTCATTTCAAACCGAAGTTTATCAACGGAGACAAAAGCGATTTCCATTCCTGAGAAAAACGCAGAAAAAGCCATGGTCAGTAATAAAAAAAAGACTGTATTCATTGTTACTTTTTCAAAGTATCCTTTTTAGCTTCTAATTTATTATCATCCATATAAAACACCCCTTCAATATTGTGTATTGTATAAATAGTCATCTCTTGATTAGAATCAAAACCGTGTCCCAAAATAATCTTATCAGGTTGCTCTATTCGAATAAACTTATCTGAGTAGATTTTTTCTGTTGCTTGATTCCAATACAACAATTCGGTATTAAACTTATTTCCTTGTAAATTTTTAATGGCAACATGCCCCATTAGTTTCCACAGTTTCTGCTTATCATAGTAATATGCAGTATCAGCTTTTATGCTAGCATCAACATGAAGTAATGAGTCAAATTTTTCCAGATAGACACCTTTTTCAAAAGCCCAATAAGAAGGTCTCTTTTTATCAAAGACAAGCCATTCTTCAGTTTTTATCCGATATCTTGTCACCCCCGAATCAGATATCAATGTCGTTACTCCCAAGGTTTTCATCATAGGCAGCGAATCACGTTCCGTAATAGCTTCACCTAATTGTTTTTGTTTTCCCGAACAGGAAGAAAAGAAAAGAAGCATAACAATTGTTATGCCACTAATATAAAAATGAAGAAAAATACTACTCAATCTTTGCCACATATCCTATTATCATCGTATAGTCGTTGTTTCGCCAATCCAACCTCCAATAGTAATTCTATCGCCTTGTTTATGCCCTAACATAAAGAGCTCATTCGCAGCAGGAGTATGGCGTCTATAAGTTGCGATTAGTTTATCTGCATCAGCAGCGCAACTAGGATCAACAGCTTTCGCTCTAGCCAACTTGTCAAGTATTACATAGTAAGTGCACTTGTTTAAAGCTGGTTCATCGCTCCAATTAGGACTGGTTGCATACAAATTAGCAATTAAAATATAAGGTGCACCATAATTCTCTTTAAAAGAAATAGCTTTCTGTGCATAGTTTCTTGCCGGCGAGAGTCTCTTTACAGAAGCCAAAACAGTTGCCGCCGCATAAGAAAATTCAGCTTTTTTACTATTATCGGATTCCAGTTGAATCGCTTGATCAAAGAACTTAATAGCATCATCAATATCCCCTTTCTTAAAAGACATATACGCACAACCAGCAGCGGCATCTGAAGTAGGCTCTATCTTATAAGAATAAAATGAAGCTTTAAAATAAGCCTCTTGCTCTGTACACTTCATCATTCTCATGATATCAAGTACTTTTTTCAAATAAACTAAGTTCGTTTTATTGGCTTCAATTTTGGGAGCATAAATTTCCTGTAGGGATTCACAACTAGCAGTGCCACTATTAATAAAAAGAGCCACAAGGTTATCCTTTACAGACTGATAATCCTTCTTCACATTTTCCTTTGTCGCTGCAGCGATAGCATCATCTGCCCACTGAGAATCGTTTAAATAATCTTGAATAAACTGTTCTTTATGATCTGGATTCAATTGCAATTTTTTCAATGAAGAATCTAAGAAATAAAAGAGCACAGCTCCCAGAGATTCAGATTTTTCAGCATTAACCGACTTGTTCAACCATTCATAAGCCAAATTGACATCCGGCTTCGGAGCAAACTGCATATAATCAATGGCTTTAAGAGCCAATGTTTTTTCAGCAGAACGTACACCACGTATATTAGCCTGAAGCTCTGGAGTATTTTTAATTAATTGATCATATGTAGCCATTAGTTCATCAAAATACTGGTTATACTCAGGTTTTCCTTTCGTTGTAGTCAGAAAATACTTAAGGATATCAAAGCCATCTGAATAAGTGTAGTAACGTAAAAGAGGACAATCTTTCATAACCTTTTTCCAAGGCAAGTAAGCATCTTTAAAGTTTCCAGCCTTCACAGCTTCATGTGAAATACTGCTATTGACATTACAAAGACTATCAATAGATTGTGCTAAAGCACTCGTTGCTCCTGCTGAAAGCAACAACACAGCTACAAGCGTTTTAATTTTCATCATTATTATTATTTTAGTTTATATTTATATCTATACTAGTATTAATCAGCTTTGCATTTAAAGAAAAGAATCACCGTATCATTAAACGTGAATTCAAGACTTAGTCTCAAGCAATTTTTATTCAAATAAATTATCTTTTTGTCCATCGACCTTCACATATTGAGCAGAAAGGCTTAAAATAGAAAAAGTTCAGGCAAATGGCAAACCAGCAACTCTTGTTATATCAATTCCCTAAAACTTTAGCAACATTAATTTAAAATATGACTATGAGCAATATGCCTCAAACGATATTTGACATTAACAAAAAAGGACTCTATATCCTACCATTATTATAGTTTAAGATTCGGCTTAATCCTTTCAACACCAGATATCTGTCTGCAAAGATGATACTTTTTATCTTCGTATCAAAAGAAAAATCATCCCCACCCGTTAAAAAAACCAAAAGTTCGGGATAATTATGCTTTAAGGTATTAATATATCCTGAAATTTCATATTCAATACCTTTTAAAACACCGGCACGAATAGCTGTTTCTGTGTCCTTTCCCATTGGTAAGAACCTTCCAACAGGATCAACCAGAGGTAATTTTCCTGTAAATTGGCTCAATGCCTTAAAACGCATTTGCACCCCAAGAGAAATGTTACCTCCATGGTACTGCCCTTTCGAATCAATGAACTCGTAGGTCAAAGCGGTACCAGCATCAATCACAAGTACGTCTTTCCCTGGATGTTCGTAATTAGCCGCAACTACCGCTGCAATACGATCATAGCCCAAAGTTTCCGGCGTTTCATACAAATTAATTATAGGGAGAGGCGTTTTGTCATCAAGCCATAGTAAAGGAATAGGAAGTTTAGACAAACGCTCCAAAATCGCCTCACTCAGATTAATAACCGTTGCGATAATCCCTCTTTTAACGGGATATTCAGCGACTATTTCTTCTAGACGATTCAATGATTCACTAGAATCAAGAAAAACATCTAACATTGAATCTCCATCAAAAAGCGCCAATTTAGCGTTCGTATTTCCTATATCAATAATTAGATCCACATCAATAATTGTTTGAGATTGCAAAGTAACTCAAAAAAAAGCATAACAATTACGCTTCGAAGAAAAAAAGCGTTTGCTAAAAGACAGATAATTAGTAAATAAAAGTACTTTTGCAACTGAATACAATGACACAGTAATGAAAAAAACACTAATTATACTATATCTCAGTGTAATGCTTTTACCTATATCAGCATTGGCCTCTTCTGCCGACTCCACACAAATCAGCCTGCTTACCTGCTCTCCAGGAAGTGAAATATACTCATTATTCGGGCATACCGCCATTCGTTATGAAGACAAAACCAGAGGTATTGATATTGTCTTCAATTACGGAATGTTCAGCTTTAAGGCCTCTAATTTTATATGGAGATTTGTGAAAGGAGAAACAGATTATCAATTAGGAGCAACAGAATATCGTAATTTTATTTCAGAGTATGAATATTATGACAGAGAAGTAAGCCAACAGATATTAAACTTATCACAAGAAGAAACTGAAAAGCTATTTACTTTATTGCAAGAAAATTATCGACCGGAAAACCGTATATATAGGTACAATTTCCTTTTTGACAATTGTGCCACTCGCCCACGCGATAAAATAGAAGATTGTATCAATGGCAAGATTGAGTACAAAGAGACTTTAACGAAAGCACAATCTTTTCGCGACATCATTCACGAATATACCTTAAATCATCCTTGGGAGCGCTTTGGCATTGATCTTTGCTTAGGTAGCAAAGCAGACTCGCCAATAAACTATCGCCAGAAAATGTTTGCTCCAGATTATTTGCATAATAGTTTTGCTGCAGCAAATATAATAAATTCAGTAGGTGAAAAAAAAGTATTAGTTGCTACAACAAAAAACCTGCTCCCCAAACATGCAAAACAAACAAATGATAATCATTCTTATCTTCCAACCCCGCTACAGACATTCTTACTCTTATTTATTATAGTCGTCGCTATTACTATCTATGATCTTAAAAAAGAAAAAAGTTCTCGAGCCTTGGATTTTATTCTTTTTCTTTCAGCAGGCATCGCCGGATGCATTATTGCCTTTTTGGCATGTTTTTCAGAGCATCCTACTGTCAGCCCCAACTATTTACTATTCATCTTCCATCCGTTTCATATCTTGTGCTTACCTTTTATACTACAAATGGTGAAAATGAAGTATAAAATCTGGTATCATTTATTAAATCTCATTGTTTTAACACTTTTTATAGCACTTTGGATGGTAATACCTCAAAGATTTGATTTAGCTGTATTACCTTTGGCCCTAAGTTTGTTAGTACGTTCTGCAAGCAACTCTATATTGGCTTACAAAAAAGATAAATGAAAGGACTCATAACCTCTATCATCACCGTCTTAACCTTTACCGGGCTGCAAGCTCAGTCAGGTCCACCTACTCCAAAACTAATAGTTGGTCTAACTATAGACCAGTTACGTACTGATTATTTAGAAGCATTTTCCACATTATATGGTGATAAAGGATTCAAGCGATTGTGGAAAGAGGGACGAGTTTTTCGTAATGCCGAATTTCCTTTTATTGCCCCTGACCGCTCATCTGGAATTGCAGCAATATATACCGGTACTACACCATCTATAAATGGCATTATTGCCGATAATTGGCTCGACAGATCCACTTTACGCCCTAAAAACAGCGTAGATGACTTGGCTTATATGGGCAACTACACAGACGAAAACACTTCACCTGCCCAATTGCTCACTTCCACCATTACCGATGAACTAAAGATAGCCACACAAGGAAAAGGCCTGGTTTATGCTATTTCTCCTTTCCGCGAGACCGCCATTTTTTCCGCAGGTCATGCCGGTAATGGAGCCTTTTGGTTGAACGAAAACACTGGCAAATGGGCCGGAACTACCTATTATAATGATTTCCCTTGGTGGGTGAGTCAATATAATGATAGAAAAGCACTTGATTTCCGAATAGAAAATATCATTTGGACTCCGGCATTGCCAATTGAAAATTACAAATATCTTACCTCTGAATGGGAAAAAGAGGCTTTCAAATATCGCTTCGATGACGCAAAAAAAAATAAATACAGGAAATTAATCACCAGCCCATTCATTAATGATGAAGTAAACACATTAGCAGAAGAATTTTTTAATGCGAGTACTATTGGAAGAGACGATATTACCGATTTGTTGTCACTCACCTATAATGCAGGGAACTATGACCACAAAAGCACTCAAGAATGTGCTATAGAGATTCAAGACACTTATGTGAGACTTGACAGAAGCATTGCCAAGTTGCTCGACCTGCTTGATCAAAAAATTGGTTTGCAAAATGTCCTTTTATTCATAACATCAACAGGATATACTGAACCTGAAACTCCTGATTTAAACAAATATCAAATACCAGGAGGGGAATTCTATCTAAACCGTTGCTCGGCTCTTCTTAATATGTATTTGATGGCAACTTACGGCGAAGGACAATACGTTGAGTCTTTCTATAACCAACAGATTTACCTGAATCATAAACTTATCGAGAAGAAATTACTAAATCTTTCCGACGTTCAAGAAAAAGCGGCCGATTTTCTGATGCAATTTAGTGGAGTTAATGAAGTTTATTCTTCACATCGCTTGTTGCTCGGTGCATGGACGCCGGACATTCATAAAATAAGGAATTCATTCAATCGCAAGCGTTCAGGCGACCTATTAATAGATGTACTTCCTGGTTGGACTATTGTACAAGAGCAGCCTTCCCAAAACAAGGTTGTGCGTACGGCAGATGTCCCTACCCCGCTTATCTTTTTGGGAGCTTCTATAAAGCCGGAAATTATCAACCTGCCAACAACCATAGATCATATTGCTCCTACCCTAACTCACATTATGAGAATACGGGCGCCCAACGCCTGTAGCGCAAGTCCTTTTACTGACATCAGGTAAAAACACTCCTAAAAAAAAAGTGCAAAGTACAATAAATCAGCATTTTAGTGTAACTTTGCACACAATAATTATCCTTAGTAAATAATAAACAATATATAATCATAATGGGATTTAATGAATTTTTAAGCAAACTTATTGGCAATAAATCTTCGCGAGATATGAAAGATATTCTGCCATGGGTAGATAAAATTAAAGCTGCCTATCCTGAGATTGCCCAGCTAGACAATGATGCTCTACGTGCCAAGACTGAAGAACTTAAAAAGTATATTTACGAGTCGGCAAACAACGAACGGACTAAAGTAGAAAGTTTAAAAGCTGAAACAGAAACACTAGAACTAGAGTTTCGAGAAGAACATTTTGCTCAAATAGACAAGATCGAAAAAGATATTCTTGAAATATATGAAAAGGCATTAGATGAAGTTCTACCTGTAGCATTCTCTATTGTAAAAGAGACTGCCAAGCGCTTCACCGAGAATGAAGAGATTGTTGTTACTGCAAATGACTTTGACCGTAAGCTCGCTGCAACAAAAGATTTTGTACACATATCAGGTGACAAAGCCATCTATCAAAATCATTGGATAGCCGGAGGAACAGAAGTAACATGGAACATGGTACACTACGATGTTCAACTATTTGGTGGTATTGTTCTTCACAAAGGAAAAATTGCAGAAATGGCTACGGGTGAAGGTAAAACTCTCGTTGCCACTTTACCCGTCTTTCTCAACGCTCTCACAGGCAATGGAGTACACGTGATAACAGTAAATGATTACCTTTCGAAACGTGACTCAGAATGGATGGGACCT
>DBTL01000099.1 GCA_002307035.1 Bacteroides sp. UBA1317 | reverse complement strand
GTTTGGCCATGAATGATGACAAAGTGCCAGCCGGAAAATATGCAGTCTCTACATCAAACCGTAACTTTGAAGGTCGTCAGGGCCCAGGAGCACGTACTTTGTTGGCTAGCCCACTGGTTGCTGCTGCAGCTGCTGTAACAGGAGTAATTACCGACCCTCGTAAGTTAATGTAATAAACGATTGTTTTCTCACCGATAAAAAGATAAAAGAAATGAAAGAAAAATTCAATATAACCACTTCCACATGCGTTCCTCTTCCTTTAGAGAATGTGGATACAGACCAAATTATTCCTGCCCGCTTTTTGAAAGCAACAACGAAAGAAGGTTTCGGCGATAATTTATTTCGAGATTGGAGATATGACAAGCAAGACAATGAAATAGAATCTTTTGTCCTAAACAACCCTCTATATAGTGGTAAAATCCTTGTTGCCGGAAAGAATTTTGGTTCCGGATCGAGTAGGGAGCATGCTGCATGGGCTATTGCCGGATATGGCTTTCGCATCGTGGTATCAAGTTTCTTTGCTGATATCTTTAGAAATAATGCGTTGAATAATTTTGTGCTGCCGGTAGTGGTGAGCGATGCATTTCTTGCCGGGCTCTTTGAATCTATTCAGAAAGATCCAAAGATGGAAGTAGAGGTGAATCTTCCTGCTCAAACCATAACGAATAAAGCCACAGGCGCTAGTGAATACTTTGATATCAATTCTTATAAGAAGCTTTGCCTTGAGAATGGTTTGGATGACATAGACTTCTTGTTGTCCAATAAGGATAAGATTGAAGCATGGGAAAACAAGTAAAGATAGAAATCATGGACACAACACTCCGCGACGGTGAACAAACCAGCGGAGTTTCTTTTGTGCCTCATGAAAAACTGATGATTGCCCGTCTTCTACTGGAAGAACTGAAGGTAGACAGGGTTGAAGTTGCTTCGGCTCGTGTGTCGGACGGTGAATTTGATGCCGTTAAGATGATATGCGACTGGGCAGGTCGCCGTAATCTGCTACAAAAAGTTGAAGTCCTGGGCTTTGTAGATGGGCATACATCAGTGGATTGGATAAAACAAGCCGGATGTAGAGTGATAAACTTGCTTTGCAAAGGTTCGCTGAAACATTGTCGTTTTCAACTGAAAAAAACGCCTGAAGAACACATTGCGAAGATTCTGGAAGTAGTAGAGTATGCTGCTGAACAAGGTATTGATGTGAATGTGTATTTAGAAGATTGGAGCAATGGGATGAAAGATTCTCCCGAATACGTGTTTCAATTGGTAGACGCATTGAAGGCTACCGCCATCAAACGCTTTATGCTACCAGATACGTTGGGAGTGCTTAATCCGCTGCAGGTTATCGAGTTTATGCGTAAAATGTTGAAGCGGTATCCGGGCACTCATTTCGATTTTCATGCTCATAATGATTACGATTTGGCTGTGAGCAATGTATTGGCAGCTGTGCTTAGTGGTGCTCGCGGATTACATACTACTATTAATGGGTTGGGAGAACGAGCGGGCAATGCTCCTTTGGCAAGCGTTCAAGCCATTCTAAAAGATCATTTTAATGCTGTAACCAATATTGACGAAAGTCGACTGAATGATGTGAGCCGCGTCGTGGAATCATATTCAGGGGTAATTATACCAACGAATAAGCCGATTGTAGGCGAGAATGTGTTTACGCAAGTAGCCGGCGTGCATGCTGATGGCGACAATAAGAGTAATCTTTATTGCAATGATTTACTTCCCGAACGCTTTGGGCGTGTGCGGGAGTATGCATTAGGCAAAACTTCGGGTAAAGCAAATATTCGTAAAAATTTAGAAAGTCTTGGACTCGAACTTGATGAAGAATCAATGCAAAGAGTTACAGAGCGCATCATTGAGCTGGGCGACAAGAAAGAATTGGTGACGCAGGAAGATTTGCCTTATATTATATCCGATGTGTTGAAACACGAAGGTGTCAATACGAAGGTGAAACTGAAAGCTTATTTTTTAACCTTAGCTCATGGCTTGAAACCTATGGCTACGCTCAGTGTTGAAATTGATGGAAAAACATACGAAGAGAGCTCTTCGGGTGATGGTCAATATGATGCTTTTGTGCGTGCGTTGCGTAAAATCTATAAAGTAACGCTGGGACGCAAGTTCCCAATGCTTACGAACTACGCTGTAAGCATTCCCCCCGGAGGGCGCACAGATGCTTTTGTACAGACAGTTATCACGTGGAGCTTTAATGATAAAGTGTTTCGTACCAGAGGGCTTGATGCCGACCAGACGGAGGCTGCAATCAAAGCGACCATTAAAATGCTCAATATAATTGAAGAATACTAATCAGTAGGCTGGAACTACTATAATTACTTAATTTATGAAATTGAACCTTGCTGTTCTCCCGGGAGATGGAATTGGTCCCGAGATTATACGCGTTGCTTTGGATGCAACCAAAGCTGTTTGTGAGAAATTTGGTCACGAACTTCATTATGAATACGGCATTTGCGGTGCCGATGCCATTGACAAAGTAGGTAATCCTTATCCCGACGAAACACATGAACTTTGCATGAAGAGTGATGCTGTGCTTTTTGGTGCGGTGGGGGATCCCAAATTTGATAATGACCCTTCGGCGAAGGTTCGTCCTGAACAGGGACTATTGGCTATGCGTAAGAAACTTGGTCTGTACGCCAATATTCGTCCGGTAACAACCTTCGAATCATTGATTCATAAATCACCCCTGCGTGCCGATTTAGTGAGAGGTGCCGACTTTATGTGTATTCGTGAGTTAACAGGAGGAATGTACTTCGGCCGTCCACAAGGGCGTTCAGAAGATGGAAATGTGGCTTACGACACCTGCATCTATAGCCGTGAGGAAATAGAGCGTATTGTAACATTGGCTTATGAATATGCCATGAAGCGTCGTAAGAAACTCACAATTGTAGATAAGGCGAATGTACTGGCTACATCACGTTTGTGGCGTGAGGTTTCTAAAGAAATCGCCCCTAAATATCCCGAAGTGGAGACTGAATTTATGTTTGTGGATAATGCCGCTATGCGTATGATTCAGTGGCCTACGTCATTTGATGTGATGGTAACAGAAAATATGTTTGGTGATATTCTGACCGATGAAGGATCAGTTATTACCGGTTCGATGGGCCTGCTTCCTTCAGCTTCTATTGGTACATATACTTCGGTATTTGAACCTATTCACGGTTCATGGCCCCAAGCTGCCAGACAAGATATTGCCAACCCGTTGGCTACTATTCTCTCTGCTGCTATGATGTTTGACTATGCTTTCAATCTGAAAGAAGAGGCAGCATTGATTCGTAAAGCGGTAGATGCTTCGATGGATGCCAATATTCGTACCCAGGATATTCAAGTAGAAGGTGAAAAACCTTATAAGACATCTGAAGTAGGAAAATGGATTGTTGATTATATCCAAGAAGCATAAGTTGTTTGCTGATTACTACTATTGTCAGCAGTTTGTGGAACGTGCATAAATAATAGATATTCATTTTATCTGTAAATTATGTACGTTTCATAAATAACGTTTTTTATCCAAAGGAATCAGTCGTTTTTTGTATCTTTACCAGCACTATATACTTATCCATTAGATTGATTGAGATGAAAAAAGGATTCTTTTTGTTAATTGCATTTTTTCTTTCACTTCCGATTGTAGCGCAAACTTACATGGAACTTTCGGCAAAGGCTCTCGAATATGTAAATAAAGATAGTCTGGAGCAAGCCGAAGTCTTTTTCCGTAAGGCATTGAAACTTGAACCCGCAAATCCTCATAATGCACTTTTATTTTCTAATCTTGGTACGGTGCAACGACGTATGCATCGATTTGACGAGGCGATAGAATCATATACGTATGCTTTGAACATGGCTCCTGATGCTACTCCCATCTTATCTAATCGTGCTGCAATTTATTTGGAACAAGGGAATAATGATCGGGCCTATGTGGATTATTGCCAGATTCTTGATGTTGATAAAAAAAATGTAGAAGCTTTATTGATGAGGGCTTATATTTACTCTGTGCGGAAAGATTATAAGGCTGCCCGCATAGATTATGATAAATTGCTGCTAGAGGCTCCGGGAAATTATACTGCCCGACTGGGATTGGCCACGCTGAATCAAAAAGAGGGGAAATACCGCGAGGCAATTGAAGTGATAGAGAAACTGATTGCTGAGAATCCGCAAGATGCCACATTATATGTAGCACGTGCGGATGTGGAGAAAGACATGAATCAAACTGACCTGGCACTGATAGATGTGGATGAAGCGATACGTTTGGCACCGGCTTCTAGTGATGCTTATTTGTTGAGAGGAGAACTTTTTTTGTTACAGGATCGAAAGTATCTAGCAAGATTGGATTTTGAAAAAGCGATCTCATTAGGTGTTCCGCAAGCTGATCTGCGTGATGCTTTGAAGCAATGTCGGTAGTACTGCTTTACTTATTGGCAGTACTCGTTAATCACTTTTAGAAAATCTTTTCCGTATCTCTCTTTTTTGTATTCTCCGATGCCGCTGATTTCTCCAAACTCGGTAATGCTCCTTGGTTTCTGTATACTTAGTAGATGTAGCACTTTATCGGATAACACGATATAGGCTGGAATGGCCTGTTCATCAGCCAATTTTTTACGTAATAGACGCAGTGCTTCAAATAGATCTTTATCCTTTGTAGCTGGTAAGTTTAATGGCAACTCTTTGCTAATTGATGTTTTCCCTTTTTTCTTGGAGGAAACAAATTCTTCTCTTCGAATTACAACTAACATAGCTCGTTCACGACCGAAAAGCACATTATTACCTGCTTCGGTAATCTTCAAGTGATTACTTTCGTTATAAAGAACTTCAAAATAACCCATTTGTAGCATTTGTAATAGATAATCATACCAATCACGTGACGGTACATCTCTGCCTGCACCAAATGTTTTTAGTTGATTATACCCTTTTTCTACAACTTCGGGTGTTGGGGTGCCTCGTAAAATATCGACGAGTATCTTTGTGCCTATCTGCTGTTCAGTGCGAGAAATGGCACTTAGAGCCTTTTGAACGATGATCGTTCCATCAAATCTCTCCGGCGGATTCTTACATACATCGCAATTTCCACAATCTTTCTCAATTGTTTCACCAAAATAACTGAGAAGAATCCTTCTACGACAAATGTCCGATTCAGCGTATTGCTGCATTCGCTGCAATTTTTCTAAATTAATGGCCTGTTGCCCACTTTCGTTGGCAAACTTGGTGAGTAATATCAGGTCGCTTATTGAATAAAATAAGATGGTATCTCCAGGAAGACCATCTCTTCCCGCCCGACCTATTTCCTGATAAAAACTTTCAATACTTTTAGGCATGTTGTAGTGCATCACCCATCGCACGTTCGACTTGTCTATCCCCATTCCGAATGCTACTGTAGCACATACTACCTGTATGCGGTCATTGATAAAATCGTTTTGAGTACAATTTCTTTGTTGGGCTGATAGTCCCGCATGATATACTCCGCTATTGATACCGTTTTTTTGTAACATTTGAGCTACAGTCTCTGTTTTGCTTCTACTCATGCAATATATAATACCATTTTCCCCTTGATGTTTGTTTATAAATTCCAGTATCGCTTTGCTTTTCTCCTTCTGTTGATATCCCCTTTTTACGGTTAGGCTTAGGTTAGGGCGGTCGAATGAAGAGATAAAAACAGGCGGGTTATTGAGATGTAATTGCCTGATAATATCTTCGCGTGTAATTTTATCGGCAGTTGCTGTAAGTGCTATGATTGGAATTGCAGGGAACTTTTTCCGTAAGATTCCCATTTGAGCATATTCCGGGCGGAAATCATGTCCCCACTGTGAGATACAGTGAGCCTCATCAATAGCGAAAAGAGAGATTTGTATGTCTTGAAATAGTGAATCGACTTCGGACACAAGTCTTTCCGGAGATACATATAATAGCTTCAGTTTTCCTGAAATGCAAGCGCGGCGCAGATTGGCATTTTCAGTTTCGTCGTTATTGCTGTTCAGTGCCCCGGCTTGGATTCCGTTGGCTCGTAAAGCTTCAACCTGATCTTTCATTAATGAAATAAGTGGAGATACAACAATAGCGGTACCTTCGCATAACAATGCCGGAAGTTGATAGCAGATAGATTTACCGCCTCCGGTAGGCATAAGCACTAATGCATCTTTTTTATCCATTAGATTTTGTATGATGTCTTTTTGCAAAGGGCGGAAGTCGTCGTAGCCAAAAAAAGTTTTCAGTGTTTGGATCATAATCTCTTAATTATTTCGTCTACAAAGTTACGTTTATTATGTGACAAATAGAAGAATGATTTTCAATCGCTTTAAATAAATGATGGTAAAAAGTCTTTTAAAAGTTAAAGTTTCTTATTGTCGGGCCGATAAATCCCCTTTTTTGGCTTTTTGATTGTTATTAAACAAAAAATAGATACTAAAAAGTTGTGTATCTAAAATAATTGTATGAAATTTGTGACATCAAAAGAGACATTAATTATTAATGTGTATTTAGAAACAAACCTAACCAGTTAATTCAATGAGTGATTTAGAAAACAAAAAGCAGGAGGAAGCTCCTAAAAAACGCCCTTACAATTTAAGGGAGAAAAAAGAAAAAAAAGCTGCTTACAGATCTTTAATCAGACCTGAATTGGCAGATGAGTTGTACGACAGGATATTGAATATCGTCGTAGTACAAAAGAAGTACAAAGATCCTGATTATTCGGCTAAGGATTTGGCGAAAGAATTGCAGACTAATACTCGCTATCTTTCAGCTGTGGTGAATTCTCGTTTTGGAATGAACTATTCTTGCTTGCTGAATGAATATAGGGTGAAAGATGCTATGCATTTGTTGACGGATAAGAGATATGCCGACAAGAATGTAGAGGAAATTAGCGCAATGGTTGGTTTTGCCAACCGTCAGTCTTTTTATGCTGCTTTTTACAAAAACGTGGGTGAGACACCTAACGGTTATCGTAAGAAACTTGCAGATAAAAACAAGTAATAGCACTTCTTTAAAACTTTATAAAAGGAAATCTCTCAAAGTTAATTTTGAGATATTTCCTTTTTTTGCGTTTATAACCCTTTATATGAACTCTATGAAAAGATATATGTTGTTATTAGCTGCTACCACAATGCTTGTTTCGTGTGGTGGAGTAAAAAGCACAATTTCCAAATCAGAAAACATTAATTATACAGTGGAACAATTTGCAGATTTACAGATACTACGTTATCAGGTACCGGGGTTCGATAATTTGTCCTTGAAACAAAAAGAACTCGTTTATTTTCTTACGCAAGCGGCACTTGAAGGTAGAGATATTCTTTTTGACCAAAACGGAAAATATAATCTGACCATTCGCCGCACTTTTGAGGCGGTATATCTAAATTATAAAGGAGATAAAGCTGATCCGGATTACTTGAAGTTGGAAGTATATCTGAAACGAGTATGGTTTTCAAATGGTATTCATCACCATTATGGCAGCGAAAAGTTTATTCCGGGTTTTACTCCTGCATTTCTAAAGCGTGAGATATTGAATATAGATGCAGCAAAGCTTCCATTGCTCAATGGACAAACATCCGCCCAACTTTGCAATGAAATCTTTCCTGTTATATTTGATCCTGCAATTATGCCTAAACGTGTGAATCAGGCAGATGGCGAAGATCTTATTCTGACTTCGGCATGCAACTACTATGATGGAGTAACCCAAGAAGAGGCTGAGGCATTTTATAATGCAATGAAGGACTCTACCGATGAAACGCCTGTTTCTTACGGTTTGAATAGCCGTTTGGTGAAGGAAAACGGGAAGATAGTAGAGAAAGTATGGAAGGTGAATGGCCTTTACAGTGAAGCAATTCAGAAAATTGTTTTTTGGCTGAAGAAAGCCGAAAATGTAGCTGAGAATAGTTCCCAGAAAGATGTTATTGCTAAGTTGATTAAGTATTATGAGACGGGTGATTTGAAGACGTTTGATGAGTATTCCATTCTCTGGGTTAAAGATTTGGATTCTCGTATTGACTTTGTTAATGGGTTTACTGAAACTTACGGAGATCCACTCGGAATGAAAGCCAGTTGGGAATCATTAGTTAACTTCAAGGATATAGAAGCAACTCGTCGTACAGAGCTTATTAGCGGTAATGCTCAATGGTTTGAAGATCATTCTCCGGTAGATAAACAATATAAAAAGGAGAAAGTGAAAGGTGTCTCGGCCAAAGTGATTACTGCTGCTATCTTGGCAGGTGATCTCTATCCGGCCACGGCCATCGGCATTAATCTTCCTAACTCTAATTGGATTCGCGACCACCATGGCTCCAAATCGGTGACGATAGGAAACATTACCGATGCATACAACAAAGCTGCACATGGGAACGGTTTCAATGAAGAATTTGCCTATAGTGATGCCGAAAAACAGCTCATAGATAAATATGCTGATTTAACAGGGAACTTACATACCGACTTGCATGAATGCCTTGGACATGGTTCGGGCAAGTTGCTTCCGGGTGTTGATCCCGACGCATTGAAAGCGTATGGCTCTACTATAGAGGAAGCTCGTGCCGATCTTTTCGGTCTTTATTATATTGCCGATCAGAAATTGCAAGAGTTGGGGTTGATTCCGAACGATGAAGCTTACAAAGCAGAATATTATACTTATCTGATGAATGGCTTGATGACGCAGTTAGTGCGTATTGAGAAAGGGAATAGCGTTGAGGAATCTCACATGCGCAATCGTCAGCTTATTGCCCGCTGGGTGTTTGAAAAGGGTATGCCGGATAAGGTCGTAGAGCTGGTGAAGAAAGACGGAAAAACGTATGTTGTGATCAACGATTACCAGAAACTGCGTCATCTTTTCGGTGAACTACTAACAGAAATTCAACGAATTAAATCGACCGGAGACTTAGAGGCTGCTCGAAACTTGGTAGAAAGTTATGCAGTGAAAGTAGATCCGATGCTTCATGCGGAAGTGTTGGAACGCTATAAGAAATTGAATCTGGCCCCTTACAAGGGATTTGTGAATCCTGTCTATGAAGCGGTGACAGATAAAAATGGAGAAATAACAGATATAAAAGTGTCTTACAATGAAGGGTATGCCGAACAAATGTTGCGTTATAGCAAAGACTATTCGTCATTGCCTTCTATAAATAAATAACAGATGGAATTAGCAGAACAATTAAAAGATATAAAAACAGAACTCCGACTATCAATGAACGGAGCTGTGTCTCAGAGTATGCGTGAAAAAGGGGTAAATTACAAGCTCAATTTCGGAGTGGAATTGCCTCGCATTAAATCCATTGCCGCTAAATATGAGAAAGATCATAAGCTGGCTCAGGCTTTATGGAAGGAGAATATTCGCGAGTGTAAAATTATGGCTGCCTTGTTGCAGCCTATCGATACTTTCTTTCCTGAAATAGCCGATATCTGGGTAGAGGATATACACAATGTCGAGATTGCCGAATTGACTTGTATGAATCTTTTTCAATATTTACCTTATGCTCCTGCTAAATCATTTAATTGGATTGCCGATGAGCAAGAATATGTGCAGGTTTGTGGCTTTCTGACTATTGCTCGCTTGTTGGTTCAAAAGGGAGAGATGACCGAGCGTGTGACCGAGGAATTTTTAGATCAGGCTATCTGTGTCGTTCTTTCGGCGGAGTTTACTGTTAGAAATGCGGCTGCATTGGCCATTCGTAAATTTATGGAGCATAGTGAAGAGCATGCATTTCTTGTTTGCCGCATGGTAGAAGGTTATGCTTCTTCTGAAAACGAACGGGAACAATTCCTTTATAATATGGTCGGCGAAGTGGCCGGGAATATTTAAAAAACTTCTTTTAATCATTTACTTTCTATAAAAAACGATTAACTTTGTTGGCGTTAAAAACAGTGCGCCTATTATGGAGACTCAGAATGTGAAGGATACAGTACGGCAGATATTCACTGAATATCTTAACGCGAACGGGCATCGCAAGACTCCCGAACGCTATGCCATACTCGATACGATATACTCTATAGATGGGCATTTCGATATCGATTCGCTGTATTCACAAATGATGGATCAGGAAAACTTCCGCGTTAGTCGGGCGACGCTTTATAACACAATCATTCTACTTATCAACGCTCACTTAGTCATAAAGCATCAATTCGGTAATTCTTCTCAATACGAAAAATCATATAACAGGGATACGCATCATCACTTGATATGCACTCAATGTGGTAAGGTGACGGAGTTGAAAAACGATGTGTTGCAGACTGCCATAGAAAGTACAAAGCTAAATCGTTTTCACTTGTCGCATTACTCCTTATATATATATGGGCTATGTGCTAAGTGTGTGCGGGTGAATAAAAAGAAGAAAACAAGTAATAATAATAAGAAAGAAAAATGAAAGTAGATGTTCTATTAGGTTTGCAATGGGGCGACGAAGGAAAAGGAAAAGTTGTCGACGTATTAACTCCAAAATATGATGTGGTGGCACGTTTCCAAGGTGGGCCGAATGCTGGTCATACGCTTGAGTTTGAAGGTCAGAAGTATATTCTTCGTTCCATCCCTTCAGGAATCTTCCAAGGAGATAAAGTGAATATTATAGGCAATGGAGTAGTGCTCGACCCGGCTTTGTTTAAAGCTGAAGCTGAGGCTCTGGAAGCATCCGGGCATAATCTGAAAGACAGACTTCATATTTCAAAGAAAGCGCATCTTATTCTTCCTACTCACCGTATACTCGATTTGGCCTATGAAGCTGCTAAGGGAGATGCCAAAGTGGGTACTACCGGTAAGGGTATTGGACCTACGTATACGGACAAAGTAAGTCGTAACGGCGTTCGGGTAGGAGATATTCTAATTGGTTTTGAAGAGAAATATGCTTTGGCAAAAGCAAAGCACGAACAGTTGTTGAAGAGTCTGAATTATGAATATGATCTCACAGAACTTGAGAAAGCTTGGTTTGAGGGCATTGAATATCTCAAGCAGTTCCATTTTGTTGATAGTGAGCATGAGATAAATAATCTGCTAAAAGCAGGTAAGAGCATCCTTTGCGAAGGTGCACAAGGCACTATGCTTGATATTGATTTTGGTTCATATCCCTTTGTGACTTCTTCCAACACAGTATGTGCCGGTGCTTGCACAGGGTTGGGCGTTGCACCAAATAAGATTGGCGAAGTGTATGGTATCTTTAAGGCTTATTGCACACGCGTAGGCTCAGGTCCTTTCCCTACGGAACTATTTGATAAAGTAGGTGATGAGATATGCACACTCGGACACGAGTTTGGTTCGGTAACCGGACGTAAACGCCGTTGCGGATGGATTGATCTTGTAGCACTGAAATATTCTATCATGATAAACGGAGTTACTAAGTTGATCATGATGAAAAGTGACGTGCTTGATATGTTCGATAGTATAAAGGCTTGCGTGGCTTATCGGATAGACGGAGAAGAGATCGATTACTTTCCCTATGATATCAATGAGAATGTAGAACCGGTTTATGTGGAACTTGTCGGTTGGCAAACGGATATGACAAAGATGCATAGCGAAGATGAATTCCCTGAGGAATTTAATGCTTACCTTTCTTTCTTGGAAGAGCAACTCGGTGTGCCGGTTAAGTTTGTTTCAGTAGGACCGGACAGAGAACAGACAGTTGAGCGTTACACAGAAGAGTGATAATATAATAATTCTTACTAAAAAATAAGAGACTAAACCAGTCTCTTATTTTTTTTTCCTATTTTTGGCAAACTATTTGCTCTATCGTTTGTAGTAATAACTAAAAGAAAAGAAGAATATGATACTACCTGGTTCATGGTTACTGTTTATCGGTATTGCTCTGGTAAGTTTTCTGGTGCAATGGAACTTGAAGAACAAGTTTAAGAAATACTCAAAGATGCCTTTGCCTTCGGGCATGACAGGTCGTGATGTGGCAGTAAAGATGTTGCAAGACAGTGGTATTTATGATGTTCAGGTGACGAGTACCAATGGTTCGCTGACCGATCATTATAACCCTGCCAATAAGACAGTGAATTTGAGTGAAGGTGTTTATGACGGTAATAGCATTATGGCTGCTGCTGTAGCTGCCCATGAATGTGGACACGCTGTTCAGCATGCTCGTGCTTATGCTCCACTGACTATGCGTAGTAAGTTGGTACCGGTGGTAACCTTTGCTTCGCAGTGGATGAGCTGGTTGTTGCTGGGTGGTATTTTGCTTATCAATTCATTTCCGGCTTTGCTACTTGCCGGGATTGTACTGTTCGCTATAACCACACTCTTTAGCTTCGTGACTCTTCCGGTTGAGATTGATGCCAGCAAACGTGCGTTGGTATGGTTAAGTAGTGCAGGCATTACCAATTCTTACAATCATTCACAAGCCGAAGATGCTCTCCGCTCTGCTGCTTATACGTATGTCGTTGCTGCGTTGGGCTCATTGGCTACACTGGTTTATTACATCATGATATTTATGGGAAGAAGAGACTAAAGACTCTTTGCTGTTCTTTCATTAAGATAAAGAAGACGCGCAAATGCTTTCGGGCATTCTGCGCGTCTTCTGCTTTATAACTCTTTTCTTCTGTTTTTCACGATTAATTTATACCTTTGCACCTCAATTAAAAGTAAAATTAGTATGGGAGCAAAACCTAGTATACCGAAAGGAACACGCGACTTCTCACCTGTTGAGATGGCAAAACGAAACTACATATTCAACACGATTCGTGATGTATATCACCTTTATGGCTTTCAGCAAATAGAAACCCCTTCAATGGAGATGCTTTCTACCCTGATGGGCAAGTATGGTGACGAGGGCGACAAACTTCTTTTTAAGATTCAGAATTCGGGCAATTACTTTTCGGAACTATCTGATGAAGAGCTCTTGAGCCGTGATGCTGCCAAGTTGGCCGGTAAGTTTTGTGAAAAAGGTTTGCGCTATGACTTAACGGTTCCTTTTGCCCGCTACGTGGTGATGCATCGTGATGAAATAACTTTTCCTTTTAAACGCTATCAGATTCAACCGGTGTGGCGTGCCGATCGTCCGCAGAAGGGACGTTACCGTGAATTCTACCAATGTGATGCTGATGTAGTTGGTAGTGACTCGTTGCTCAATGAAGTGGAGTTGATGCAGATAGTAGATACGGTGTTTACTCGCTTTGGAATTCGGGTTTGTATAAAGATCAACAATCGTAAGATCCTTACCGGTATAGCCGAGATAATTGGTGAGGCGGATAAGATCGTAGATATTACTGTAGCCATCGATAAACTGGACAAGATAGGACTGGAGAATGTAAATAAGGAATTGACAGAGAAAGGGATTAGTGATGAGGCTATAGCCAAGTTGCAACCCATTATTTTGCTCAAAGGTACCAATACAGAGAAACTGGCAACTCTTAAGGAAGTGTTGGCTACTAGCGAAGTTGGATTGAAAGGAGTGGAGGAAAGCGAATTTATCCTCCATACGTTTGGTACTCTTAGAACTCCCCATACACCGGATCTGTTCATGGATGATATGATCAACCACATAGAACTTGATCTCACGTTGGCTCGCGGATTGAACTACTATACCGGAGCTATCTTTGAGGTGAAAGCCCTTGATGTACAAATAGGTAGTATCACCGGAGGCGGTCGATATGACAATCTGACAGGTGTGTTTGGTATGCCCGGAGTGTCGGGTGTTGGCATTTCTTTTGGAGCCGATCGTATCTTTGATGTGCTCAACCAATTAGAGCTCTATCCAAAAGAAGCCGTTAATGGTACGCAACTGCTTTTCGTTAATTTCGGTGATAAGGAAGCAGCTTATTCTCTTCCTATATTGTCTCAAGCACGTTTGGCCGGTATTAGAGCTGAGATATTCCCTGATTCGTCAAAGATGAAAAAGCAGATGAGTTACGCAAATGCAAAGAATATCCCGTTTGTTGCCATTGTGGGCGAAAATGAGATGAATGAAGGCAAGGTGACACTCAAAAACATGGAAACGGGCGAGCAAACTCTTGTTTCGGCCGACGAACTGATTGCCGCCATACAATAAGAACAATACTAAATACTTTTCTGAGATAGAGTGACGAAGTCACGCACTTCCTTCTGACAATTCTTGAATAAAGAGCGTCAGGGAGTGCGTGACTTTCTTGTTCTATAAGGATAATTGTGTACAAACATCCTTTTTGAACTCCTTTTTGTCAAGAGCATGTTTACTAATTATTAACGTGAGAAGTGGTCTTGAGAAAGATATAGGAGTTGTTTGGACAACAATACGAGAAAAGATACTTTTCATTAGGAGTTATTCCGATAACAAATAAGCATATGGATGAAATGAAACCGTCTTCAAGAGTGAAAGAAACCGGCAAATTGCTCAACTGAACCGTTCTTTTACCCATTCTGCACGGTTCAGTTGCTCCAAAAGAACCGTGCAAAAATAAAAAACGGGAGAAGCAACAACTTCCCCCGTTTACTGTAGTTTAATCTCAAACTACTTTATGATTACACTTACAAAAGTAATACATTTACTTGCCAAAGTCAAGCTTTTCAGCCGAAAAGATGAAGAAACTTCAAGGCTTAAACTAAAAAATGAAAGTTTAGGGGTGTAACCAATAGACCCTTTAACCGAAAACCAAAGTCATTTATTACCTCGTGGTATTTCCTTTTCATTGGGTCAAGAATGACAATGTACTTTTTCGCTTTAAATATTTTGAGAAAGCTTGTTGACCTTCTCTTCCTTATTGGTTCCGATAATCTTTCGGAGAAACACCATATTGTTTTAGGAACTCGCGATAGAAATAAGATTTATTGGAAAATCCCGAATGAAACATGATCTCGGAAGCGGTGAGTTTGCTGCTTCTTAATAGTTTGGCAGCATGCTCAAGCCTGATTGTTCGCACGAACTCACTTGGTGTTTTATCCATAAGTTCTTTAAATTTACGATAGAGGGTAGGTTTGCTTACCCCTACAAATTCGGCGATGGATAAAGGAGTCAACGATTCATCATCAAGATTGTTTTTAATAAATTCTGTTACACTGCGTATCAGCTCTTCGTCTTCCGGATAAAGTGCAATGCCATCTTTTACTTTGATTGAAGAAAGACTGGAATTGAAATAATTCTTTAGCAGCGTTTGCCTTGAAAGTAGATTCTCAATGGTCGAAATAACATGTCGGGGATGAAACGGCTTGGTTATATACGCATCCGCCCCATGATTGTACGCGTTAATCTGATCTTCAATAGACGCTTTTGCCGAGATATTGATGATAGGGATATAGCTTGTTTTCGGATCCGACTTTAAACGATCAATCAGCGAAATGCCGTCCATATTGGGCATAATTATGTCACTGATAATCACATCCGGATGATTTTGCTCTATATAAGTCAGTGCTTCTGCTCCGTCTTTAGCCTCCTGAACAATATAATCATCTAAAACATCTTTCAATAATTCCCGAATATTCCTTTCATCTTCTATGATTAATACCACTGTATCTTTCCTTGGCTTCAACTCTTTCGGGTGAGTAATATCTTCCTCGGGAGTTTCTTTTTCATTTGTCACAATGCTACCTATGTTTGCAGGTAAAGGAGGAATATCTACTGAAAATTCGATGTACTTGCCTAGCTCACTGTTCACTTTAATTTCTCCCCCCAATAACTCTGTGAGATTTTTTGTTAAGTTGAGACCAATCCCATTGCTTACCGAGTTACCAAGTTTAGGTGTATCGAATATCTTGTATTTGTTGAATATTTCCGTCCTTTGTTGTTCGGTAAGCCCCTTACCCGAATTTCTGATTATCAGCTCTAGAGCATTGTTTTGATCGGCTTTCTGCGTTACTTCCACATAAACGTAGCCATTTCGGGAAGTATATTTATAGGCATTGGAAAGGAGATTGAAAATAATCTTCTCCAATGCGTTGCGGTCCGAATATAATTCGGTAGTATCATGCACGTTCACTTTAAAGTCTATTTTGTTTTCTTTTAAAATGTCCACATAGTTATTGGACGTATACTCCACCAATGCCCGAATATTTATTATTTCCGGGTGTAGATCAGTCTGCCCGGGCTTTATTTTTCGAAACTCCATCAGTTCACTGATCAGCTTCTGCATTCTTTCTGCGTTGCTATTTATAATTTGCAGGTATTTTCGAGTATCAGCATCCAACTTAGTCTGTTCTAATAGATGTTGGGCAGGAGTATAAATCAGTGTTAGCGGAGTAAAGAATTCGTGTGCCACATTCGTGAAGAAGTTTAGCTTAGATTCATAGATCTTCTTTTCTTGCTGTTTCTCCATCTGTGTGATGAGAACTTGGCGACTGAGTCTAATCCGATTTCTGATAACAGATCTTGTGATGTAAATAATAATAACACATAAGATGCCGTAGATAATCAGTGCCGGCATACTTAGCCACCACGGGTATCCCACTTTGATCGTCAGGCTGTAAGAGTTGCTCCCCCATACTTTATCACCGTTGCTGCTTTTTACTTCCAACACGTATTTCCCCGGAGGCAGTTGGGTGAATATTATATTGGGGTTATTTCCCATCTCCACCCACTCTTCTGAATAGTTCTTCAGGCGGTAAGCATATTCGCAGTTTTCGTTATTAATAAAATCTTTTGATATAAAGGTAAACGTAACAAACCTCTCTTCATAACTCAACTTTAAGGTTCTTTCTTGAATCCGTTCGTTAATCTTTTGCGGCGTATTGTAAATCTTGAGGTTGCTCAGTGCGAGTGGTGCGTTAAATTCACGTAGATGTATGTTTTGTGGATTGAAATAACTCAAACCACTAACTCCTCCGAAAAACAAGAAGTCTCTATTATCCTTAAAGAAAGCCCCGTCCGAGAACTCGTCATTTTGTAAGCCATCGTTTAGCGTGTAATTATCTATCTTATTGTTCTTTATATTCAGATTAGACAGCCCTTGGTTCGTACTAATCCATATATTGCCTTTAGAGTCTTTCAATATCCCATGTATCGTTTTGTTGTTTAACTTCTCGTCGGCATATTGTATTAGTTCATAATTATCACCTTGCTTCTTGAGCTTGTTTAACCCATAACTTGTTCCAATCCATATATCTTTGCCATCACGTAGCAAGCATAACACATCATTATTAGTCAGAAGTATATTACTGTCTGTTTCTTTCATTCTATTATCCTGAACATCAATTCGGCTTAATCCTCCTCCTCTTGTTCCAAACCAAAGAGAATGATCATCTTCGCTGGAAGTGATGGCATATACGACATCATTGTTTAAAGACTTATTCTTGTCGGCAGAGGTGTATTGTCTGAAGCCCTTAACCTTATACTTGTTCTTCTCTTTAATAATGTTCATCTTGATCAATCCATAACCGGACGTTCCAACCCATAGCAACGAATCGTTGTTGGTGAAATAGATACTGTATACCGCTTTGAAAGCAGGATATTTATCGGGTATCTCCAACTTTTCCAACCTCCCGCTACTTCCATTCAGTATATTGATCCCAGTTCCTTCCGTACCTATGAATATGTCATTCGCCTTGTTTTTCTTCAAGGCGTACACGGAGTTCGAAATCAAACCGTTACTCTCATTTAGATAATCCGACAATTGCTTTGTCGCTACATTCAGACGCTTGATGCCACTTCCTTTCGTACCAACAACCAGAATCGATTTATCGTTGCTTTCGCAAAAACTCCTGACGGGATGAGTTGTACGGATTGTTTCGAAGAGAGAGTCATGGTGATAAAACTGTATTAAACCTTGTCCGTCTGTTCCTATCCACAATATGTTCTGGCTACCCAGATAGACAGTAAAAACAGAAAGCTGTCTGGGTAATTCATTGATATAAAAAGAGCTATTCTTTTCTAAGTTATAATTGATGCAACCCCCTTCTATAAAACTTATGTACAGTTGTTTCCCGAACAGAATGATTTGTGACACAGGTTTGTGTGTTTCTAATTCAATCTTTCGGGAAACGGTGAAATCTGAATTCAGAATTGAAACAACCTTTCCACTATTTAGAATGAAATGATTGCCTGACAGGAATATCTTGCTGACGGGATCATTGATGTTTATCCTACGTAAATTTGCCGCCTTAGTGCCAACAGCCAATTGTTGATACTTCAAGTACCTTACATTCCCATTCGTCAGAAGAAACAGCATGTTATCGCTCTTGTCTATGGCGAAATCTTTTATTGTATTTGCTAAGCCCGTTTCAATCAGTTTGAAATCATCCGTTTTATTATTGTAAGTATAGAAACCACGATCTTTCACAAAACAAAGAACGTTTCCTTTTGCTGTTTTTCCAAGAATGAAAGACTTCTCCTGATTGGGAATTTTATTATCTGTTCGCAAATAGTATCTCGTAATCTGCAGAGTCTTTTTGTTCAACCGATTAATCCCATTATCCGTAGCTATCCATAAATTGCCGTTTTGTTCAATAATCTGTCGGATAACGTTGTTGCTGATTGAGTTTGGGTTACTTTTGCTGTATCTGAATGTTAAGATCTCTCTTCCGTTATATGCATTTAGTCCATCCCAAGTCCCCACCCAAATTGTATGTTCTAAATCTTCCAGGATGCAGTTTACGGAGTTATTGGTCAGCCCGTTAACGTTCGATATGTATTTCGTTGCATTGGAAGCATGAACTCTTTCGGGAGCAGACAAGAACATCAAAAGAATACATATTAGCTTTATGAAGAATCTCTTTTTCATTTAGAAGTATCTTACTTTAGAAATTAGGGTGATAACAAATATAAGGAATTTATCTTGATGATCACAGATGGTAGTCTAATATATCTCTACCAATCATAAGTTTCCCGTCCTTCTTTATTTTCTTTAACCCGGATGGGCATTAAAATCACCTCCAAGAATAATAGGTTTATCTAGAGCCTTTACATATGAGAGTATTTCACGAACTTGCTTCAGCCGAGTAGAATTATTTTTCTTATGATCTAAGTGTGTAGTCCCCAAATACTGTTTTTCGCCTTTTTGGTTCAATCTATCATTCTATTTTCTCCAGAGCGATGTCTTCCAAATTGTTTCCCCACCGACAGATAATATACTACGGTGGGGAAATCAATGAAGTAATCCGTTCTCTCGGGGCAACAATGAAGTCTTTGAACAAGAGAAGGCGAAACATCTTTTCGTTATAACAGATTGTTTTTTGTAAAAATAAACAGTGCTATAACTACTTTTTTAATATGTCAAAGTAGAATAGTCTATTGCACCAGATTTTCAGATTCCAAACTATATAAATATGTAATTTGGCCTTGGGATAATGCTATGTTATAGAATTTAATCTCATCCATAATCCCGCTATAACAATACCATGTAGATGCTGTTTCCCATCCTGACCAACTCCAGGTACTTGCTTCCGCATAAGTTGTTGCACAACCGATCATAAACGGCAACTGTGATCCTAAACTTGAAGAGTATTCTGAAGCCTGGCTTCCTGTCAAGTATGGTTTTGCGGTAGAAGTCCAGACTTTTGACTCTACTCCATTGATGTAGAACCTTAATGGCTCGCTACTCGTCAAATCCAGAACAACAACCAGATGTTTCCAACTTCCTGAGGGTACAGATAGATCCGTCTCATTATCTGCGTCGGTAATGCCGGATGCAGTAGCTATTGTAAAATAAGGTTTTCCAGTCTCCTGAAGTTGTAATTTCCAATTATTCCAATAATTTAATGAAGCTATATAATTATTGGATTTGTATCCGTCAGGTTTCAACCAAACGGCTATACTCAACTGCTTACCTAAAAGTCCGGATGCCTTGTAATCAGATACTTCCAGATGAGCTCCGTTTGTGAAATACATAGCTTTATCAACTCCTTTATCCACGAATTCAGGTAACGTAGATGAAGAGAATATTTCAGAAGGGCCGGATTTCAACGTTGCAACCAATCCCAGTGTTCCATCTGCTGTCAGAGAAGTTCCTTCTCCCTCATCGAAACTCCAACCCGCTAACAAGGCCGATTCTGAAATCCCCTCTATTTTGGAATTTAAAAAGATTGTTTTTGCATTACTAAGATGTACTGTTAAATTAATAATTTCTTGAGCCGATACGGTTTCTTCATCAATAACACTTTGTATGGTATCCACTTTTGCTTTGAAAGTATTAATCGATGCTTGAGTGTAGTCTGCAGTAGTAACTGTATCAAGCATTTCTTGACAAGCTGTCAATTCTGCGCTAAGTGCGGTTGTATCTCCTGCTACAAAAGCTTCTTTATCGTCATCATTAGAACAGGCGAATAAGAATGCAAATAATAATAAAGCTATACAAATCTTCGGAAAAATATTGCGTTTCATAATTAGTGGTTTTTTAGTTATTGAACAATAGCACTGTTTGAGTCGAGTTCACTCTGTGGAATCGGAAAATAATAACGCGGATCTTCCCACACAAAGTTGGAACCTAATGCAGCAGTAGCAATATCTTCTCCCCAACGCATCAAGTCGAAGAAACGATGAAATTCGAATCCCATTTCTCTTCTGCGTTCAAGATAAATAACTGATTTCATTTGAGACTGACTCACAACACTT
Organism: Bacteroides sp. UBA1317; assembly: GCA_002307035.1. GTDB lineage: Bacteria > Bacteroidota > Bacteroidia > Bacteroidales > Bacteroidaceae > Bacteroides. The sequence goes on along the minus strand of DBTL01000099.1, from coordinate 12,592 downwards.
ATATCAGCCAAACCGGCGCGACTCCTTACCCTATTTAATTCTACTGCGGCATTACTTAAATCGTTAGTCTGCATATATGCTTCAGCTTTCATTAAAAGAATATCTGCGTAACGAAGATAAATATAAGGTAATCCGCCGTCACCTTTCGTACCTACCGGAACTTCCGATAAAGGTTGGTTATGTTTTTTCACCAGATATCCCGTTGCAGGCCCCCAAGAAGCATCAAATACATCATCATTCAACCAAGATTGTCCTTCCCGGCCAATAGAAGCATCCAAGCGAGGATCCGTATCACCGGAAGCCGTTTGTTCATTAAAAGCCGCAACATAACTGCTTGTAGGTGCGTTGAAATAATATCCGTTTTCAACCGATGGGGCAAACCATTGATTCAGACAATTTCCTACTCCCGGACTTTGATTGCTTAAATGACGGATAGCAAAAATTGCTTCCGGACTATCTTCGGCTCCAAGCTTGAACAAATCCGCATAATTAGTCTCAAGTGAGTATATGCCGAGATCTTCCAGTTCATTGATAGTTGTGATACAATCGGTCCAATCCTCCTGATATAACAATGATTTTGCCAAAAGTCCTAAAGCGGCGCCTTTCGTTATTCTCCCGGCATCCGAAGAACTAGCATAAACAGCCGGAAGTGCATTTGTCGCATATACCAAGTCACTGTCTATTTGCGCATAAATCGTTGATACACTACTTAATCCTGTATTTACGTTTGATGTTGTGATGACCTCGGTTCTTAAAGGAACTTCACCCCAAATATTTACCAGATTAAAATAGTAGTAAGCCCTGATAAATTTAGCTTGACCAATCATCAACTGCTTTGTGGAATCTGCAATTGCCGAATTGTAAACGCCATTTATTACAGTGTTGGCACGATTGATTCCTTCATAAGCGAATTGCCAGTATGTAAGAAGAATTCCGTTATCAGCAGTTACATTAAAATTATCAATCAATCCTATATCCGACCCGTCCGAATCGCCTCCTCCTTTTTCCGAATCGTCGGATGCGACATCGCCGAACACCCAGATCTCGTTAGACGAAGTAGTGAAATTTAATCCGTTATATGCTCCGGTTAGGACAAGATCAGCATCATCTGCCGTATCAAAAATATTGCTGGAAGTATATTCTCCTTCTATTTCTTCATCTAGAAAGTCATTACAAGAACTAAGTGCGAGTCCTCCGAACAAAACGAATGCTATTAATATTTTTCTCATGTCAGGTTAATTTTAAAAAGTTATGTTTACACCGAACGTAAAGTTCTTAGCAACTGGATATGTTCCCCAGTCAATGCCGTTTGCAATATCTCCCTCATCACTTGAATTAGCACTTGTCGTCATCTCGGGATCAAGTCCGGTATAATCCGTGAATGTCAACAAATTCGTTGCATTTACATAAACGCGTAAACTACTGATATCTTTTGTTTTCAAAGAGAATGTATATCCAAGTTGAATGTTCTTAAGCCTAAGATAAGAGGCATCTTCAAGAAAACGAGTTGACGCCATTACGTTATTTGATTTTGCACTCCAGGATGGACGGGGATATTTGTTTGATGTGCCTTCACCTCTCCAATAATGGTCGTAATACTTTTTCGAGACGTTAAATCCCCTGTAAAAACCCTCTGTTTCATATCCTATTTGCTTGAACACATCTTGTCCGAATGCACCTTGAAAAAATGTCGTCAGATCCCAGCCTTTGTAGTTTGCCTGCAAATTTATCCCAAGTGTTTGCTTCGGAATAGATGACCCAACATGTGCCCGGTCATTCTCATCAATGGTACCGTCATGATTCAAATCTTTATATTTGACATCTCCCGGCGCTATTGTTGAGCCTTGATAAGCCGATTTGACGATTTCTTTTTCATTTTGGAAGATACCATCCATTTGATACAAGTAGTAAGATCCGGTTGAAGATCCTTCTTGTATATATTTGGCATATATTCCCGTATCGACACGTCCGGCTTGGATGGGAGCATCTAATTTAAGCACTTTATTTTTCAGGAACCCCCAATTTATAGTAGCCGAAAAGCCCATATCTTTTAACTGTTTGCGGTAAAACAACTCTATATCGACTCCTCTGTTCAAAATTTCACCGTCATTTACCCAATACGCAGAGGCATCTCCTGTGGAAGGAGGAAAGGAAGCTTTCACAAGCATGTCTTTAGATCTTTTGTCGTAGTAGTCCACACTAAAGCCATATTCTCCATTATGGAAAGTCATATCCAGGCCCAGATTAAGCTGGTTACTCGTTTCCCATTTCAGATTATCATTGCCTAATCTGCTCTGATAATAACCGGATGAAGATGTTCCCCCAAAAGGATAGTTAGAGTTTTGTGTATATTGATCCGTATATGCGTATAATTGAACGTTTTGGTTGCCGACAGCTCCCCAGCCGGCGCGAAGTTTCAATAAATTGATAAACTTAACATCTTTCAAAAATGCTTCTTCATTCACATCCCAACCGGCAGAAAAGGAGTAAAACGTTCCCCATCTGTTTCCTTTTGTGAAACGGGACGAACCATCTTCACGGATCAACGCCGACAGATAATATTTATGATTGTAGTTATAATCCGCTTTTCCGAAAAACGACATTAAAGAATAGGCCGTGTTATCACTGTCGTAGGTATCTCCACTTGTAGAGGTCGATGAATTATGAGATTTATTACTATAATGGATAGCTTCCGTACCAATCATGGTGTTCAGATTATGAACTTCGTTAAAGGTTTGGATATTATTGAATACAGAGTTGAAAGTCCAGCCGAAGTTTTTATTATAAGTGTTCAATCTTGTGCTCGGATTATTAATTCTGTCATCGCTACCCCATGTCGCGTTATAGACATCGAAATTACTTTTGTAATAGTCTATCCCGTAATTTGTTGTCCAGATGGTACTATAAGGAAGTTTTACTTCTGCACTGATCTTACCAAGAAAAGTATCTTCATCCTTTACACGATCGGCCATTTTTGCTACTCCGACAGGATTATACCCTGTGCCGAAGAAACTGTCGTATATCGATGCTCCGAAATATTCGCTCGGAAGATCTATAAATCCTCCGGTACTATTATATGTAGGAATTGCGGGATTTCGCATAAACGCATATCTGACAACGCTACCGCCTTCATCATTTCCATAGCCATCACCTGAGCTTGGTACCGAATGTGTTTTTGCTTTTCCACCGGCAAGATTCAATCCCAGTTTTAACCATTTAGTCGTTTGATAAGTAATATTTCCTCGTCCCGAAATTTTATCATAACTACTATTTTTAATAATACCATCCTGATCATAGTAAGTGGCAGAAGCTAAATAAGTGATCTTATCTTTTCCTCCGGTAACGGATACATTGTGAGTCGTAAGCAAAGCGGTACGGAATATTTCTTTCAGATGATTTACATCGGCAAAATCCACTAAGTAATCTCCGTCTATCAATGTGCGGTCATCTGTTTCAGCCGCAACGTTATATATATTGATATACTCACTTGTATTCGCCATTTTAGGCAAAAAACCATGTTTCTGAACACCAGCCTGTCCGTTATAAGATATTCTGGGTTTTCCGGACTTACCTTGTTTGGTAGTTATAAGTACAACACCATTGTTGGCCCGTGATCCGTAAATCGCGGCTGAAGAGGCGTCTTTCAGGACAGATATATTTTCTATATCAGAGGGTGAAATAGAATTCATTCCATCATCGATAGGTATCCCATCGACAATATATAAGGGATCATTTCCGGAATTAATAGAACCTGTTCCGCGAATACGAACAGAAACACCGGCACCCGGTGCACCTGTTACCGATGCAACTTCCACGCCGGCAATACGTCCCTGTAAGGTTTCCGACACACCGGAGGCAGGAACCGCAGTTAACTCCTTTGATCCGACTTTGCTGACTGCGCCTAATACGTCCCGTTTTTTCATAACGGTATATCCGACTACAACTACCTCGTCAAGTTCATTGTCAGAAAAAAGTTTTACATTCAACTGTTGTGACCCGTTGTCGATATTAACTTCCTGAGATTTATAACCAACATAAGAGACTTTGATGGTATTTCCTTTTATTGTCAGCGAAAATTTGCCATCCATATCCGTCAGCGTTCCGTTAGAAGTTCCGGGTTCGACAATAGAAACTCCAATCAAAGTCTCTCCAGTATTACTATCGTATACTGAACCTGAGATTTTCTTCGTTTGCTGTGCAAATGTACTTATGCAAACAAAAAGAAGAAGTGTTAGAGAAAATACATGTTTACTCATGGTATATTTAAGATTTAATGATATGAAATGATATATTGTTTATTTGCGATAATTTTGCCATTATCCCAACTAAGTTTGGTTCCCGTAGGAAGTTCTACAACGATTCGTGCCTCATCGGCCGGAATTTCAAAAGAACCGTCTGTCTTTACATCCTTAGCCACATACTTTTTGGCAACAATATCGAATAGATCACAAGCTTGTGAAGCATGGTAAGTAACGGTTTTTGTTTCCTTGTAAGGATTGTAATATAGATATACCGGATAGGGTTTCTCTATATAGAAGTCGGTAATGTTGCAATCCAACTGTAAGATACCTTCAACGTTTGTCTTGTTTACAATGGATCCTAATATGCCGATGGGGGATGAACTGTAAACGCTAAACATACTTTCTGTAGGATTACCTGCAATCCATTTAGGACCGTCTCCGATGGCTACCGGGCTGACGCCTTTTAAGGATTCCTTGCCGTAATCATCTGCTTTGCGCAAACCCTCGTAAGAGACATTATTGTTTGTTATATCTTTGAATTCAGGAGCCCATTCATGCTTGTCGTCAATCTCCATCGGATAGAACAAACGACATGCACTGGCATTGTTTAGCATCCATTTGCCAATGGCTTTTGCGTACTGAGGTTGGTATTTTACCATCGGAATGAAAGGCCATGCAGGTTTGATACTGTTCATGAGAAATGCATATCCACCGCCATCAGTGATGCTTCCCTGTAAGCCACTTACATCATAATCGCCCCATTTGCCCACAATGATACCCCATCCGGTTCTTCCCGTAGGACTTTTACATCCGTCGAATACCCAGTCGAGTAATTTATGCACATCATAATTGGTTCCTTCCGTTGCATTCAGGTAAGCAGCGGTGTAAACACCCAATGGTAGAAGAATTTCATAGAAACGGCTTTCTTTTTGAGAAAGAAGTGCTTCAATGGCACTTTTGCTATGTTGTAGATAACGTTGGTCACCAAATTTGTGATAAGCACACAATAATACGTAAGCATGACCACCGGCAGCATCTTGCTGTAGAGGGATGTTATTAACCATTCCCTTCATTTGTGCATAGTCGAAGTATGAATAGTCATAATTACCATGAAGCACAGAGTCTGCCTTTACAAATTGTTCCGCAATCGTTCTTTGTATTTTCTCTGCTCCGTTCACATTAGGAAAAACATCGCATACAGCATAATACAAAGCATTCGGTAGAATATCGTACCACCAATCACGTCCGTAACCACCACCCAATTGGGCGATTGAAGGGTTGGTGTTGTTCATCATGATATTCCACCCATTATCGGAATTGAAATAGTTTTGCACCATCTTCACGTAGTTGTATCCGTCTTGATTGGTTTTGTCAATTCCTACTAATCCTGCTCCCAAAATAGCTGCAAGGGAGTTGAGGCTTTCATGAAATTCTCCGTTATTGGCATCTTTGCCCTGACGAATATCTTTAATAGCAGTATAGAGTCCGAACGTTGTCTGGTTGATGTTTCTACGACTATCGTCCAACCAAATCAGCGGTCCCACTTTGCTTTGATTCTTCCAATCGAAAATAAATTTATCATACGTCCTTGCTTTCTCTTTCCAGTCTAGCATTTTGTATGAAGAAGGCATATCAGGCATTGAATCGATCCTACTAATCGATGCTTGTGTTATTTCGTTTCCAAAGAATCCTTCCTTTGGAGAACAAGCAACAAATAGAGATAGGACAATGAAGGCAACAAACCCTTTACTTATTCTTTTCATGTTCAATAGTATTGGTTTTATTCGTAATGTTTTTAGCTAGAGGATATGCCAATAACTGCAATCCTGCAACAATAATTAATGCATATTTAAGAGCGAAATCCTGTGATATGCAATAGGCGAGAAAGATGAACAATAACAGACCAAACGCTCTTCCCAGGAAAAGTCCGAACTCGTGGCTTAATATATAAGCATATTCGTTTCTGTTCTCAATTTTAGCTACAGCATCAATGGTTCTCATCATAATGGGAAAATAGGCCAAATCGAACAATGTTTGGAATACCACTTTACACAATACAAAAAGAATGACTCCCATTGCAGAGAAAAGTAGTCCATTAAATAATGTACCTACAAAGAAAACAACTAATCCGCCCACAAATATTTTCAAACGATCCTGAGGTCTGGCTATACGTCCGAGGATATAAACTAAAATAGCTGTTAATGCACCACTTGTTCCTTGTATCAAACCCAGTGCACCTTCGTCTCCCACTAATTTCAAAACCAATATAGCCGGAGCTGTAACGAGGAAACCTTGTACCATTCCTTTCAATGATGCTAATAGCAACATCTTTTTCCAAAGTATATTGAAACGAAAATAGATGAATGAAGTTTCTTTTGGGTTGGCAAATTTGCCTTTCCATAGAACCATGCAGGCAATGATGGTAATCCCTATCATCACCATTGTTACAATGCGATAGGATGTATTGATATCAATGAGCATGCCCCAGACTTCCTTGCCATCAATCTGACTGATGAAAGCTCCGATAATCAAAGGAATACCGATAGAAGCAATGGAAAAGAAGAACGACTCCAAACCAAAGAAGTAGTTTCTGTTATTATCATTTGTGTTGTAAAGGGCTAACAAGTACCTGTTTGTCCAGAAGAAACCGGAGGCGGCTCCCATCAAGAACCCGGCCAATCCTAACTCCGCAAAACCCAGAGTCTTCAGAGCCATCATTCCAAACATGGAAATGCCGCTCACAAAGATGCCTACGGAATAAAGCCCTTTCACACTGTATTTCTTCAATAAGAAGCCATTGATAAGCGAGGTGGTAACGATGCCGGTATACATGGCCAATTGGTAGAATGCAACCATTACCGGATCGCTGGTGTTGCGCATGATATAGGCACCGACAAATATCTCTACAACCGGAAGAACCAGGGCATATAGCATATTTGTGACCAACAAGGTACGCATGTTGTGCTCCTGCTGCTTAAAGAATAAATATTCTTTTTTCAGTTTATTCATCTTGATGTTTCTATTACTTTTAAGATATTCAATATTTCAGAAATAGAGAGTTCGGCTTTACAAATCACCTCATCACTGGCTCCGTAATATATAGTAACGGTATCTCCTTCGACTAAATGTCCGTTGGTAAATATTACATTGCCGAAGAACCCGGTTTGTTCGTATGTTGCAATCGGTTCCATAATTGGTTCATCGCTTCTTGCGATTACTTTGGAGGGATCGTTTAAGTCGAGCAGCAAAGCTCCGAGACAATATCGGTGATTGGAGTTAGCTCCGTGATATATCTCCAACCATCCTTTTTCTGTCTTTATCGGAGCAGCTCCTGCACCTACTCGGGCAGAATCCCACATACCATCACGTGTCGTTGCCACACATTTATGATTGCCCCAATGTAACCGGTCGAATGATTCCGCTAACCATATATAGTTACCACCAAGTTCAGGACTACTGGGGCGATGAAGAGCAAAGTATTTATCACCAATTTTCTCTTCAAATAAGGCGCAATCTTTATTGTGAGGAGGAAATATCATTCCATGACGCGTATAGTTTTTCCAGTCGTTCGTATGAATGATGCCTACCCCTACGGCGATGGAAGATACTTCAGTGAAAGTCAAATAGAAGCCATCTTTGGTTGTTGCTACCCGACAGTCTTCAATCCCAAACGACTCTAAGTCCCCTTGTCCGAAGATCGGTGGAAATTCAACTTCATCTTTAAAATGTATCCCGTCTTCGCTCGATACAAGTCTGAGGTAAGACATGGTTGTCAGATAGTTTTTTCCTTTGTAGCCAATGACACGTGGGTCGGAAGCATCAAGATCGGGATCGCTCTTTGAAAAAGAGACTACTTCAATCTTGCCTTCCTTATTATATATAGGAAAGCTAATCACGCCTTCCTTTTGTATCGGGCGTTCTGCAACACGTAAAAGTAGCCAAATTTTCCCCTGATATCTGAATACTCCGGGATTTAACAGGCAAGTAATTTCCATTCCACTTATTCCTGCTTTTAAATCCTTTGGAGCCAATAAAGGATTTGCCTCACATCTTTTTGCTATATCCATGGTTTTTCGATTTAATTAAATATTCTGCCGGCAAATGTATGGTAGTAGTAGGCGGAGAATGGTTACTATAGTCTCAAATGGGTATACACATGTTCAATAACATATTTTAAAGAGCTTTTTGATTTATGAGATACTATGTTTTGTTCTATCGGATTGTCGTCAAAATGAAACAAGGTTTTCCTGATTATAATGAAGATGTAATCTTGTAACAATTCCTTAAAACAATTGTAACATCGAAGGTGTTTCTTTGTAGACAGAATAAATCTGAGCCGAATGATAGGGTTATTTAATGATTGCTTTCCCCCAATAATGGACGGAGTGTCTCTGACTACGCAAAACTATGCATATTGGTTACACCAGAAAACGCACAATGTTTGTGTCGTTACTCCGAAATCTCCCGAAGCAAAAGATGAAGGTGAATATCCTGTGTACAGGTATTCGTCTATCCCCATACCGATGCGCAAACCTTATCGACTAGGATTTCCCCGCATTGACTGGCCTTTCCATGAACGCATCAATCGGCTTTCGTTTGAATTGCTGCATGCTCATTGCCCTTTTTCCTCCGGAGCTTTGGCTATGCAAATAGCCCGGACACAAAAGGTACCTATCGTCGCTACTTTTCACTCTAAGTATAGATCTGATTTCGAACGAGCCATCTCCAGTAAGTTGGTGGTAGATATCCTGATAAAGAGAGTGATCCGTTTTTATGAGGCGGCCGATGAAGTTTGGATCCCTCAGGCGACGGTAGAAGAAACTCTTCGGGAATACGGCTACAAGGGAAAGGTGGAAGTGGTGGACAATGGTAATGATTTTGTGGGCGGCGCTTCTGTTCCTATGCTTCGTGCAGAAGTACGTGCGCAACTTGGCCTTTCTGACAATGAATTTATGTTTCTGTTTGTTGGGCAGCACATTTGGGAGAAGAACCTGGGTTTTTTGCTCAAAGCTTTGTCTTTACTCAAAGACTTACCTTTTAAAATGTACTTTATTGGTTCCGGCTATGCCTCCCAAGAGTTAAGGCGGATGGTTGAGACTCTATCCCTTTCCTCTAAAGTTTCTTTTGTGGGAAGCATTAGCGAGCGCGATGAGCTGAAGCGATATTATGCGGCGGCCGATTTGTTCCTGTTTCCTTCTCTCTATGATAATGCTCCCTTGGTAGTGCGGGAAGCTGCTGCTCTGTCTACTCCATCTGTATTGATTAAAGGTTCCACTTCAGCCGAGATAGTCACCGATTCTTATAATGGATTTCTTTCGGAGAATACCGTTGAAGATTTTGCCGCGAGACTGAGAAACTTAATGGAGACTCCTCAACTCATCAAACAGGTTGGCATCCAAGCCACAAACTCCATTGTACGTTCTTGGGAAGATGTAACCGGAGAAGTCTATGATCGATATACCAATTTAATGAACAGAACCTTGAAAAGATAACCTTATCTGCCGTAATGATATGACGACTGAAATCAAAACGTTTAAAGGGTTTTATATCCTCCTTCCTGTTATTATTGGCCTGTCCGTGGTGGCTTGGTTATTCTATCAAGAATTTAATGCAGCACTTTTTGCCGGCATTCACTTTTCTACGCAGATGTTTGTCGGTATCTTGATGGCTTTTCTATTGATGTTTGGACGGGATCTTGGATTAATGTGGCGTTTTCGCGTGATCACTGACAATACACTGACGTGGCGGCAAACCTTCAATGTGAATATGCTTTGTGAGTTTACCTCTGCCGTAACCCCTTCTTCAGTGGGTGGAAGTAGTCTTATTGTTTTGTTTCTGAACAAAGAAGGTATCAACATGGGGCGAAGTTCGGCGTTGATGATTTCTTGCTTGTTTCTTGACGAACTGTTTTTAGTCTTAGCTTGTCCGCTGGCTCTTTTACTTTTCTCCTTCGATGAGCTTTTTGGAGATCCCACTCTTTTGTCTTCGGGCATCAAAATTTTATTTTTTGCTGTATACATTGCTATAGCGCTCTGGACGTTTTTACTTTATATCGCTCTCTTCAAGCGTCCTGAATACGTAAAGAGATTATTGCTTGCATTGTTTCGTTTGCCTTTTCTTCGTCGCTGGCGTAAGGGAGTGGAGACTCTGACCGAAAATTTGGTTCTTAGTTCGGGCGAGATGAGCCGCAAGCCTTTTTTGTTTTGGTTGAAAGCTTTTGGTAGCACTTGCCTCTCTTGGTTCTCGCGCTATCTGGTGGTTAATGCTTTATTCTTTGCCTTTTCCACACAAGGAGATCATGTGTTGGCTTTTGCCCGGCAACTCATCCTTTGGGTGGTGATGACGATTAGTCCCACTCCCGGTGGCAGTGGGGTAAGCGAGTATTTCTTTCAGGTCTATTATGCTGATTTTTTCTCCGTTGCGGGCATGGCCTTAGTGGTTGCTTTCGTTTGGAGGGTGATAAGCTATTACATGTATCTCATCATTGGTGCCATCATTATTCCAAACTGGATAAAAAAGATGAAAAATTAAAACCGTTGTAACACGACTGTCAATCAAACGTAAAATCTTGTCTCTATTTTTGTGGAAAGAAAAAAAGAAGTCACAACATGAGAACAATAGAATCACAACAACAAAATCGTTTTGCATTGATTGGAGCAATAATGGTTGCCGTTAGCTTAGTTTTTTTGCTATACGTGGGCACTTCTCTTTATTATTCCGGAAAGAAATTCCAAGAGCAGACTCATTCTGTTCAGCTCGTTTCTAAATAACAGGTTTCCTCTATTCCTTTTTCATCCGTCATTTTGTCAGTTTCCTTCTGCCAAACAGAGTTTTTCTCTCTTTGGCATACTTTTGGCATACTCTTTTACGTCCGCTATTTTGATGCGGAACAAAACTAATATAATAGTATAACATAAAACAAAAGAACTATGAACATTAAACCATTAGCAGACAGAGTGCTTATACTCCCTGCACCTGCAGAAGAAAAAACAATTGGTGGTATCATTATTCCTGATACAGCAAAAGAGAAACCTTTGAAAGGTGAAGTTGTGGCAGTAGGTCACGGTACAAAAGACGAAGAGATGGTATTGAAGGTAGGCGATACTGTTTTATACGGTAAGTATGCCGGAACAGAGCTCGAAGTAGAAGCGGGCAAATACCTCATTATGCGTCAAAGCGACGTTCTCGCTGTTTTGGGTTAATAAAAAGATAAATAGTAAAACAATAAAATTGTAAAAACATTATGGCAAAAGAAATATTATTCAATGTTAGTGCCCGCGATCAACTGAAAAAAGGCGTTGACGAGCTTGCAAATGCAGTGAAAGTAACTCTCGGCCCGAAAGGACGTAACGTTATCATCGAAAAGAAATTCGGTGCTCCTCAAATCACAAAAGATGGTGTAACGGTTGCTAAAGAAATTGAGTTATCTGATCCTTTCCAGAATACCGGTGCTCAACTGGTGAAAGAAGTTGCTTCAAAAACAGGTGACGATGCTGGTGATGGTACTACTACAGCTACTGTTTTGGCTCAATCTATTGTAGCCGAAGGAGTGAAGAATGTAACTGCCGGTGCCAATCCAATGGATTTGAAACGCGGAATTGACAAAGCTGTCATCAAAGTAGTTGAAGCGATCAAAGCACAAGCTGAAAAAGTTGGAGACAACTATGATAAGATAGAGCAGGTTGCTACTGTTTCTGCTAATAATGACCCTACAATTGGTAAGCTGATTGCTGATGCAATGCGTAAAGTTTCTAAAGATGGTGTGATCACTATTGAAGAAGCTAAAGGTACGGATACTACTATCGGTTTGGTAGAAGGTATGCAGTTCGACCGCGGTTATCTTTCTGCTTATTTCGTAACTAACACTGAAAAGATGGAGTGCGAAATGGAGAAACCATATATCCTTATCTATGATAAGAAGATCTCTAACTTGAAAGACATGCTTCCTATTTTGGAACCTGCCGTTCAAACCGGTCGTCCATTGTTGATCATTGCCGAAGATGTAGATAGCGAAGCATTGACTACTCTGGTAGTTAACCGCTTGCGTTCTCAATTGAAGATTTGCGCAGTGAAAGCTCCGGGCTTTGGCGATCGCAGAAAAGAAATGCTCGAAGATATTGCTATCCTGACAGGTGGTTTGGTTATCAGCGAAGAAAAAGGGTTGAAACTAGAACAAGCTACTCTTGAGATGCTTGGTACTTGCGACAAAGTAACAATTTCTAAAGATAACACTACCATCGTAAACGGTGCAGGTGCAAAAGAAAATATTGAAACACGTATTGGTCAGATCAAAGCTCAGATAAAGAGTACTACTTCTGATTACGACCGTGAAAAACTTCAGGAACGTTTGG
>DBTL01000075.1 GCA_002307035.1 Bacteroides sp. UBA1317 | reverse complement strand
ACTGGCCTTGGCAAACATGTACATGCATCGGAGATTGGCATTATAATCGTTCTGTTTACGACAATAATAGATACAAATCAGCCAAGACGGTCATACAAATGCTTGCAGACATAGTAAGCAAGAACGGTAATCTCTTACTCAATATTCCTGTACGCGGAGATGGAAGTATTGATGAAAAGGAAGTCGCTGTTTTAGAAGGAATAGGGAAATGGATGGATGTAAACAAAGAATGCATTTTTGATACAAGACCCTGGACAATCTTTGGAGAAGGCCCTGATGCCGAAAAATTAAATCCGATGAAAGCTCAAGGCTTTAATGAAGGAAAAAATAAATATACCGCAAAAGATATTCGTTTTACCCAAAAAGGAAAAACCTTATATGCCATTGTCATGGAATGGCCGGAAGATGGTAAAATTGTGATTAAGTCATTAGCTACGGGCTCTCCCAACTATGAACAAGAAATAAAGCAAATAGAATTATTAGGAAGCGGAAAAGTTCAATTTACTCAGGATAATAACGGAGTAAACATTATCCTTCCAAAACAAAAGCCAAACGACATAGCACTCGTACTAAAAATAAAGAACTAAATCAGAATATATTCTATCATGATGAACACAAAAGAAACAGGATACAGGGTCCAAGAATACCATGAACCCGTAAAGCGATATTGTCAGACTCTTGATCTAAAAGATTCTCCTGAGTTAATTGAAGAATACATCAAGAGACATAGCCGCGCCCAACACTGGCCCGAAATAAGGGATGGAATCAAAGAAGTAGGAATACTTGAAATGGAAATATACATCTTAGGTAATCGTCTATTTATGATCGTTGAAACATCACTTGATTTTGAATGGGAATCGGCGATGAAAAAGTTGGCGATCTTACCCCGTCAGGCAGAATGGGAAGAGTACATGTCTGTATTCCAAATATCCGATCCAAAAGCTACATCATCAGAAAAATGGAAACTTATGGATAGAATGTTTCATTTATATTAATTAAACAACAAGAAAAATACAAACATTTAAATCTTTAAAATAAGAAACAGAAAGTACACACACAACAAAAAAATAAGCAGAGTCAAAGACACTGCCTATTTATCTAGTCAAAAAAACATCCTCTCGTAACGCTCGCCAAAGTTGATACGAGATTCGTTTAATTATTTAAATCAAAAATATGAAAAACACATCAAGTGAGAAAAGAAAAAATCTTTTCTTAACAAAAAATGCGATTTCGATTGCAAGATTTATATTTTTTTTCATTTTTGTCGTTGCATCACAGTTCTCAACTGTTGCATTTGCTCAAACATTTAATACAAATGGTATAGTCAAAGATTCCAAGGGCGATCCAATAATCGGTGCTAATGTCTACGAGAAGGGTACCACAAATGGTACGATTACCGATTTAGAAGGTAACTTTTCTGTCAATGTAAAACCGGGCGCATATTTACAAATTTCCTATATCGGCTTTATATCTCAAGAGGTTAAACCTACGAAAAATATGACCATAATTCTAAAAGAAAATTTAGAGATATTGGATGAAGTAGTAGTTGTAGGCTATGGCACACAAAAGAAAATCAACTTAACAGGTGCTATTACCAGTGTATCTTCCAAAGCATTGGAAAACCGTCCGGTTACTCAAACCTCTCAAGCTTTAGCGGGTCTAGCCAGTGGCGTTTCGGTAACACAATCTTCGAGCCGTCCGGGTGACGATGGTGCATCTATTAAGATTCGTGGTATGGGTACGTTTTCAAGTGCCGGCTCTGATCCGCTAGTCTTGATTGATGGGTTAGCAGCTTCGATAAATGATATTGACCCTAATAACGTCAAAAGTATTTCTATATTAAAAGATGCTGCTTCTGCTTCTATTTATGGTACCCGTGCCGCCAATGGGGTAATACTGATTGAAAGTAAACGTGGTCAAAAAGGCAAAATGCAGATTTCATACAATGCTTATGCCGGTTGGCAAAATGCAACTGCACTGCCCGATCTCGTTGATTCATGGAAGTTTGCGACAATGAAAAACGAAGCCAACATCAACCAAGGCTATAGTGCGACTTATACTGACGAAGAAATCCAGAAATTTAAAGATGGTTCAGATCCCGATAACTACCCAAACGTAAATCACTTAAAAAACCTACTCACTTCAGGCTCAGGGTTCCAAACAAACCACAACATAAGTTTCGTGGGTGGAAGCGACAAAAGTTCATACCTACTCTCATTAGGTTATCTACGCCAAAATGGTCTTCTTGATAAGAATAATAACGATAAATACAACTTCCAATTAAACATAGACAATCAGTTAACAAATAATTTGAAGTTAAATGCCAATATTGGCGGCTATGTAAGCAATACGATGGAACCCAGGAGTAACGATAGTATGACCAGCATGATTGGCTATGCTGTCCGTGAAGGCTCTATCTATGCAGGAAGAAAATCTGATGGAACGTATGGCTATCAAGATAATTATTGCCCCGAAGGCTGGATGGACAGCAATTCATTTACAAACAACAAGAGTAACATGTTTATGGGCGGTGCCGAGCTGGAATGGAGCCCTTTAAAGGACTTCTCCGTAAGTGGAAAGGCTGGCTACAAGTACTACAATTACTATAACAAAGATTACGTTTCCGAATTGGTATATGATGCTAATAAAACTTATACGCCCAATAGTCTAACGGTCTCAAACGGATGGAATTCATTGGTAACATTACAATTAATTGCAAAATACAACAAAACAATCAAGGATCATAAGTTCAATATTTTGGGTGGTATTTCTCAGGAAGAATATCAGAGTAATTGGGGTAGCAGTTATCGTCAGGATTTTCCTAACGATGAACTATATGAATTAAATGCAGGCTCCACTACCGGACAGACAGCCACCGGATCTGCTACAGAATGGGGATTACGTTCATTCTTTGGCCGCATCAATTATTCCT
Source organism: Bacteroides sp. UBA1317 (assembly GCA_002307035.1). Classification (GTDB taxonomy): domain Bacteria; phylum Bacteroidota; class Bacteroidia; order Bacteroidales; family Bacteroidaceae; genus Bacteroides. The sequence goes on along the minus strand of DBTL01000075.1, from coordinate 25,183 downwards.
TTAAGGATCGTTATTTGCTTGAAGTTAATGCGCGCTACGACGGTACTTCACGCTTTCCATCCGATGGCCGTTGGGGACTTTTCCCTTCAGTATCAGCAGGATGGAGGATTTCCGAAGAATCCTTTATGAAAGATATCAGTTGGGTTAATAACCTGAAATTACGTGTATCTTGGGGTAAACTGGGAAATCAGAACATTGGCAACTACCCGTATCAGAACACTGTCAGTTTGGGCAAAGACTACCCATTCGGCGGTACAATGTCTTCAGGTGCAACTGTCACGACTTTAGCTAATGAAGATATCAGTTGGGAAACCACAGCAGTTACTGACCTCGGTTTAGATTTTACTATCTTCAACAAACTGGATGTGATATTTGATGTATTCAATAAAAAAACATCCGACATTCTTTATACAATTTCAACCTCTAGTGTTTTGGGGATGACGCCCTCTGAAGTCAATGCCGCATCTGTAAAGAATACCGGTTTTGAAATCATGTTAAATTATCATACTAATATTGGGAAAGTAAACATTAGCATCGCTCCTAATTTCTCTTACACAAAGAACCAAGTCACTTCACTTGCCAGTGGCCTGTCCCAAGATATTAGTAGCAACCTGTTTGTAGGTAAATCATTGGACGCTATCTACGGTTATGTAGCCGATGGCTTATTTGTTGACCAATCCGATATTGACACTTATGCAGATCAACCTTATTCAGCTGAACCGGGATTTGTACGCTATAAAGACATCAGCGGTCCAGACGGAGTACCAGATGGAACAGTTGATGCTACCTACGATAGAAAAGTAATAGGTTCAAGTCTCCCAAAATATGCTTATGGAATAACTTTTTCTACCGAATATAAAGGTTTAGATTTCTCGATGTTATTTCAAGGCCTAGGAGGATACAAGCAGCAAATGGGTTCTTATCAAGCTTATGCCTTCTATAATAGCGGATCTATTCAACAATGGCAAATAGATAATCGTTGGACTTCCGAGAATCCCGATCGTAATGCCAAATACATTAAATTAACCTCGTTGAGTCAAGGTTCTGGCACAATCCAGACCTCTACTTATTGGCTACGAAATGCATCTTTTTTACGTTGCAAGAACCTTCAAATAGGTTATACCTTTCCGAAAAATATTTCAGAAAAATTAAGTTTGAGCCAGTTAAGAGTTTACTTCAGTGGGCAAAATCTCTTTTCTTTGAATAGCTACTATAAAGGTTGGGATCCTGAAATGTATCAACCTACAGGTGATTCACCCAGCTTCTATCCCATAACAGCTGTTTACACATTTGGCCTAAACATCAAATTCTAACATTAAATTTAGTAAGCAATGAAAAATAAAATATTCAAATCAGTAAAAAGATTATTTCTGGTTGTGATAATGACCAGTATAACTTTTGCTTGCTCAGATATATTTGATAAGCAACCGTTGGATGAAGTGTCTGACGCCACTTTCTGGAAAAGTGAAAGTGATGCCACATTGGCACTTACAGGATGTTACTATACAGGCGGAGGTGGATGGAGAGGTGAAGACTTTTGGACACCAAGAGCACTATTATATCTTGATTTGATGGCTGGCAATGGATCAGAAAAAGAAGGTATACCCGATATGATGACAGATGGAACTGTTTATTCAGGCTATTGGGTTGTTAGTTCATATTGGGAGCATGCTTATGAAAAAATTGCCGTATGCAACAATTTCATGGACCATATTGAAGGCTTCGAAATGGATGCTACAACAAAAGCGATGTATGAAGCAGAAGTTCGAACTTTAAGAGCTTATGAATATTTCAACCTTGCCCTTTATTATGGAGATGTGCCATTTACGACAACTGTTCTTACACTAAGTGAGGCCAATAGCATTGTACGCACTGCTAAAGCTGATGTTTGGGCTTTTTGTGAGACAGAACTGAAAGAAGCCAGTGAAGTTCTTCCAGATACCCGTTCAAGTAGTGAAATTGGTCGAATGACTTCCGGTGCAGCTTTGGCTTTACTAGGACGTTTACAAATGGCTGAAGAAAATTGGAGCGATGCCACCACAACCTACAAAAAAATTATTGACCAAGGCATTTACGAAATCGACCCTCTTTTTGATGAGATGTTCACTGAATCCGATGAAAACAGTGAAGAAATTATAATGCGTTCATGCTATTTGCAGGACGATTATAGCCATGTAATGTTACAATATCTCTATCCTGAAACTTGGAGTGGATGGCATCAATATTCTCCATATAACGAATTAGTTGAAGATTTTGAATGTACAGATGGGAAAACTATTGACGAATCTCCACTTTATAACGAAGACAAGCCTTATGAGAACCGTGACCCGCGTATGCTTTACACTGTTTTGATTAGTGGTTACTCTACTTTTAAAGGCACAACGTATAATGCTACTCCAGCCTCTTCTTCAAGTGACAGATTTGGCAAGTATAGCACATGGACAGGTTATTGCATTCGGAAATTTATGGACGAAGATTTTGATGGTAGCTTAATGAACTATGGAGCTGACTTTCCTTTGATTCGTTACGCCGAAGTCTTACTTAGCTATCTAGAATCTGAATTAGAAGCAGGAGAAACAATTGACCAAACCTTACTAGATGCAACGATTAACAAAGTTCGCGGACGCGATTGTGTCAATATGCCAGCAGTTACAGAAACCGATCAAAGCAAGTTGCGCACCATTGTTCGTCGTGAGCGTAGAGTTGAGTTAGCTTTTGAAGGCATACGATATTATGATATACTTCGTTGGGGCATTGCCGCTGAAGAATTAAATCATCAATTTCACGGCATGAAGTTGACAACTGATCCTGCAAGCTATACAGACTTTGAAGTTGATGAGAACGGTTATGCTTTGGCACAAAAGAGAAATTTCAAAGCTGGCATCAATGAGCTTTGGCCCATTCCACTTTCTGAAATTGAGATTAATCCTAATTTAACTCAAAACACCGGATATTAAAAAGCCTATTCCGTATACTTAAACACCTTCTTATAAATTATAATCATTAATATGATTATTTTATAAGAAGGTGTTGTTTTTGCTTCAAAACTTATAAAATTCAACGACTCACGGTTGTATAAACTTTGAAAAGGATGATTCCTTTGCCTTCTCAATCCTTATACGGGCATCTACAGCCACTACATTCTTCTCCGTAGCAAGAAGCGGATTGATATCCATTTCTTTTATCTCAGTAGCGAAGCGTAGCAAAGTAGATAAACGAACGATTATTTCGGCAAATTTATCTTCATTCACTCCTTTCTGTCCACGGGTTCCCTGAATAATCTTATAGGCACGCAGAGAATGAATCATTGAATAAGCCTCTTCGTATGAGAGAGGTGCCAGGCCGGAAGATACATCTTTCAGCACCTCCACAAAGATGCCGCCCAACCCGCAAAGAACGACATGACCGAATTTCTCTTCGTATTTAGCTCCAATAAACAGTTCTGTTCCTTTCAACATTGGTTGCACCATCACAGCTTTGGCATCCGGAATATTCATCATCCGATCAAATTCCAAAGCCAAATACTCTTCGCTCTTCACATTCAGCGCCACTCCTCCTACATCCGACTTATGAACAGGGCCAACTACCTTAACTACAATCGGAAATCCACAGCGACGAGCAAAGCCGAGTACCTCTTGCTTCTGATTAGACACAAATTCGTCGACAATCGAGATGCCGGCCGCACGCAACAGAGCCTGAACATAATGTGGCTCAATATATCCATCTGAGGGTATAGAATCAATGATCCGACGAATAGCGGGTACATCTACGCCATATAGTTCAGCCTTATTGGCGGCAGGTTTCGGCACATTCATAATGCGCGACAGAGCTGTGCCGAGCGTTACCTCATCAGCAAAGTTCACATGCCCCTTTTGCAGGAACTCTTCTACCTCTTTCCCTGCTGTATGAATAGAGGGTAACACGGGGAAAACCGGTTTCTTACAATGCAACATCTTCTGATGCAACATTTCATACATCTCAAACATCGTCACCAATCCCGGTGTTCCGAAGATGGCCATGATGGCATCTATATTCTCAAATTTATTTTCGCAATAGTCTATTGCAATTTCAAGATGTTGCGGTGTTCCTGTAGCCAAGACATCTATAGGGTTAGCAACAGATGCCCCCGGAAGAAGCTTGTTCTTAAGTTCATCCACCATCGGCCCCTCAAGTTTTGGCACATTCAAGCCCCCTTTCGAAAGAGCATCTGTCAACATTACGCCGGGGCCTCCGGCATGGGTCACAATTGCAAAGTTCTTCCCTTTAAGTTCAGGAAGAGTAAATACACAGCCTACAGTAGTGAGTTCCTCACGAGAGTAACAACGTACAATACCCGCTTTACGAAACAAAGCCTCTACTGCAGAATCGGGACTTGCAATAGCTCCCGTATGTGAAGAAGCAGCGCGACTGCCACTCTCCGAGCTTCCCGCTTTTATGGCTGCAATGCGGCAACCCTTTCCTATCAACGAAGAAGCATGAAGCAACAACCTGTCCGGATCTTTAATGCTTTCTATATAAATGAGTTTAATACGAGAATCCTTTTCTGCATCAAATGTTTCGTCTAAGTATTGCAACACATCCTCTACTCCAATCTGCTTGGCATTACCCACCGACCAGACAGAATTAAACTGAAGTCCCTTCACAACAGCCGATTCCATAATAAATACCGCCGTAGCTCCGGAACTAGAGATCAGGTCAACTCCTTTCAGACTTAAATTGGGTATTGGCTGTGTAAAAACACTGTGATGCCAAGTGTTAAGCACCCCAATACAGTTCGGCCCGATGAGCGAAGCGCCATATTTATTCACGATCTCCAGAATGCGATTCTCCAGCAAAGCTCCCTCATGCGTCTCTTCTCCAAATCCGGCCGAAAGAATGATAAATGCACGCGTTTGCTTTTCGGCAGCAAGTATTTCTACTGCATCCGGACACATAGAAGCCGAGATAGCCAGAATAGCCAAATCCGTATTCGGCACATCGGCCACAGAAGCAAAAGAGCGTACTCCCTGCACCTCAGCCTCTTTAGGGTTCACAGCCCTTAGTTCGCCTTTATATCCTCCCTGAATAAGGTTCCTTAAAATAGCCCCACCAGGTTTATGCATATTATTTGACGCCCCTACCACTACAATACTTTGAGGGTGGATTAACTGACTTGTTATCATCTTATTTTTCGTTTACTCTGTTTATTTGCCCTTCTGATATACGGAAGGGGCTACTCCAAACTGCGTTTTAAAACATTTGCTAAAATAAAACGGATCATCAATACCCACTTTGTATGACACCTCCGACACAGTTAGTTTGCCGGATAACAGAAGTTCTGCCGCCTTCTTCATACGGATTATACGAATATACTCATTCGGAGAGTATCCGGTCACCCCTTTTACCTTCTTATAAAATACAGTACGCCCAATTCCCATGATTGAGGCAAATTCATCCACTGAAAAATTCGCATTGCCGATATTCTTTTCCAACAACTGGTGCAGTTCATCTACAAATTCTTTATCTCGTTCAGAAGCACATATTGCCGAACGCATAATGCCTGGTTCTTCGGAGAATTTCACTTTCAGTTTTTCTCGCTGTTCCAACAATTTAATAATACGTGCCAACAGCAACTTTATGCTAAATGGTTTGGAGAGATAAGCATCTGCACCACTCTCTATACCCTCCAAGTGATTTTCGGGTAAGCTCAAAGCGGTCAGCAAAATCACCGGAATATGGCTTGTGTCAAAATCCGATTTAAGTTTGCGAGTCACCTCAAAGCCATTCATTCCGGGCATCAACACATCACAAACAATCAAACTCGGTTCCGAAGTTCGGGCCATCTCGAAACCCGTTGTTCCATTATCAGCCACCATCACTTCGAAATAAGCACCAAGCTCCTCTTTCAAATACCGACGCACATCATTATCGTCTTCAATCACCAAAATTTTTTGTTGATTAAGAGGCACAGTAGCAGCCGCAATCAGCACGTCCGATTCTTCCAAATGTTCCGTTGGAAGAATATCATTCTGCTCACGCATGAGCACATTGTTCGGAATCAGAAAATCCTTATCCTCATACGCCTTAATACCTAACGGCAAATTGACCGTAAACACAGAACCTCCTCCTTCATTTTCTTCATAAGTGATACTACCTTTATGCACTTGTACTAATTCATGCGTCAGATGCAAGCCGATTCCAACACTGTTTCCTGAAAAATTACTTTGCATGAAGCGATTAAAAAGTTCATTCCGTTTTTCTTTTGGAATTCCAACCCCAGTATCGCTCACACGAATCGCGAGTAGATCTTTCTCCGACTCAACATTCACAATCAAGCGTATCTTCCCACCCTGTGGAGTATATTTGAACGCATTCGACAATATATTATAAACCATCTTATCCAACTTCCCTTTATCAATATACATCTTATATTTACTGACCGAAGGCATAAATTGGAAATCCATGTTCTTTGATTCAGCCGTATCTCCGAAACTCAAGAAAATCTCATATAGCATCGCAATGACATCCGTTTCTTCTAATGACAAGGCCAATTTATTATTCTGCATCTTACGGAATTCGAGCAATTGATCAATCAGTCTCAACATTCTATTCGTACTTTTTTCCATCGTTTGCAGCGGATGTGCCAATTCTTTTGATGTTATGTTTAGACGCTGAATGCGCTCTAGCGCTCCCTGAATAAGAGTCAACGGGGTACGGAATTCGTGCGATATATTGGTAAAGAAGACCAACTTATAATCCGTAAGTTGCTTCTCTATCTGTATTTTATTGTGTAACCGGTTAAAATTGCGGGCTATTCTGAAAGCGAAATATCCTCCACCCACGATAAGCAGTGCGTAAATTATGAAAGCCCAAAAAGAAAGATAAAAGGGTGGACTAATAATTATTTTCAGCGTCGCTATATTCTTATTCCACACCCCCGAACTATTGCATGCTTTCACCTGTAGTTCATATTCCCCATGAGGAAGCATCTTGTAAGCAGCAAAATTCAAAGAAGAAGGAATACTCCAATCTTTATCGTAATTCACCAAACGATACGAATATTTCGTTTGTCCCGCATCTGCATAGTTGAATGAGGAAAAATCAATTACAAATGAATTTTGATTGGCTTTGAGAAGAATTTCACTCGCATAAGGCATAGAAAGTGCAAGTGAAGAATGAACATCGCCAGGCATTACATTCATTCCATTCACATTAAGATTGGTAAACACCACAGGAAAAGAGAAGGTATATTTCCTCACAACGTCGGGATCGAAAACCACAAAGCCATAGTTAGAGCCAAACAAGATATTGCCATTCTCACAAACGCAACTAGAGTTCTCTGTATAGACATTTCCTTGAGGATATGCTGAAAAGAAATAATTTTCGAACGCTTTTTTCTCTATCGTAAACTTTGATATGCCATATTCGGTAGCCAGCCAGATGCATCCTTTTCTATCTTCGGCTATTGATTGTACTATATCATTTGAAAGTCCATCATGTGTGCTGTAATGCTCAAAGGCCAATGCTGCATAATTATGTTGCGGTCTACAAATACTAAAACCTGCGCCCGATGTCCCGATCCATATTCGTCCTTTGCTATCAGAGAGTAGGCAGCGAACTTCATTGCTCTTTAACTTGCCATTCGTGTAATTGTACAAATAGTATTGACTGGGATTCCTGGTAAGTATATCCGGATCAAACACATATACACCATCACTTGTTCCTACCCACATCATTCCGCTCTTATCTTCACTGATTACCCGAATCTGTTTCTGTCCGTAAGCAGTATTCAGATAATGATAGAACTTATAGCCACGATCAGTCTTGACGGCCAAATCCAAGCCACCGCCAAAAGTGCCCACCCACATTCTGTTTTTCTTATCTCGATAAATACAGAAAATGTTGTCATTCGCAACAGAATGTGAATCAGACTCCTGATGTTTATACCACACCCCATCAATACAAAGACCATCTCCACGAGTTCCCATCCAAACCTTGCCCTCTTTATCCTTCTTAACAGCATAAATATTTGAATGGAAATCTTTTTTCGAATATTTTAAGTTCAGTTGAGGGTCATAAATGTACAATCCACCTTTGCGCGTCCCCATCCAGATCTCTCCTTCATCAAGTTTAGACACCATTCGAATCGTATTTGAGCGATCAAGCAGTGAGTCATTTTCAGGAAAAAAGCGATAAGAGCCCTCATTGATTACAGAGATCCGGGAGACGCCCGAAAACTCGGAACTAACCCAAACTTCGCCCGAACGATCTTCAGTTATATTCAAGAGATAATCTGACCCTATATGGCTCAGAGCGCTCATTCCTGCAGTAAAGTGATTCAACTCATCTTTTGCAATATTATATGCAAAAAGGCCGTTACCATACGTCGAAATCCAAATGATGTTCCGTGAATCGTGCACAATGTGGTAGCGTTCAAAGTCAATGTACCCCATCTTCTCCGAGGGGATAAGGCGAAACTGCTTTTGTCTTGTGGAGCGAGCATTTATGTACCATACTTTACCCGTATGGTTGTATATCCAAAAGTTTTGTTTATTATCAGTTGAAACAGAAGCCGATTTCAAATCCTCACCAAACAAAGTAGAAGCCGGAAGCATCACTCGATGCTTAAAATTATAGTTATATACACCTTCGGATGTAAGTATAATCAAGCTATTTTTCAACAAGAAACAACCAGTAACCGTTATACCCGATAAGTTTGAAAAAGCAACTCTGCGCAATTTAGAGGAGGTCTTATCAAAAACAAAAATCTGATTATCTGTTGTCAAAAAATAGCTATTCCCCTTGAAAGAAACCATTTGATAAAAGTCTTCTTTCCGATCTGCAATACTAGATGTCCCACCGTTAACGCACGTTAGACCTCCCTTTGCTCCAATCCAGATAATGCCCGCTTCTCCCTCAGCAACAAAAGTCACATCATCATCAGGAATCTTTCCATTCATCTGCTTATAAACAACGGATGTAAATCCTTTATCTTTCGTATAAGAGATCTTTCTGCATCCATTTCCTTCATGCCACAGCCAGACATCTCCATTTTGAGCGATTAATTTCTTCGAATACTTCTGCCGAAGTTCCCCGCACCCGGTAAAATCAACAAAGCAAGCCTTCTTTAAGTCGTAACAACTAAATTGCTCTGAAGAAAAAGAAGTCCACAGAAAGCCATTTTTGTCTTCGGCAATATCAAATACCCGTCGGTCTTGCAAAGAAAGCGGTTTATCAGCAGAAGGATAAAAGGTAAGAAAAGAGTTGCCATCATAACGGCTAAGGCCATTTAGCGTACCCAACCACATAAATCCTTTGCTGTCTTGGAGAAAATAACGAACTGAATTATTAGGCAGCCCATCAGCAATGGTTATCTGCTTGGAACGAATTTCGATAGAAGCGAAACCCTCCTGAAAAAATAATGAAGAGAAAAGAAGAGCGATCAGAAAATGTCTCATGTTCTTCAAATTAAGGATTACAATTACGAGACAAAAGTAACAGAAAGAACTCTGACTTTTGCCTCGTAATACGTTTTTTTGAAAGAATAAGATCTAAAAAGATCAGTCCATCCTAAAAACCTCCTTCAACGGGATGGTTACGGGAGAGTTGTCGGGATTGGTCTCCATAATGTCGGCCATATAATCCCACCACTTTTGCACAATCGGGTCATGTCCCATATCTTGGGAGGATTCATTGCCATTCACTTTCTGACTAGCAAATAAAATATTAGTCTCTTTGTCCCAATAGATAGAGTAATCACAAACTCCGCTATCGGATAACATCTTCTTTAGCTCAGGCCAAATGGCGCTGTGCCTTTTCTCATACTCTAGTTCGCACCCGGGTTTCAGGTACATTTTAAAAGCTTCTCTTTTCATGGTGTGTTTTTCCTTTCTTTGTTATTTATTCTATATTCCTTACCAATTGCAGCCTTGTCCACATACTGGTTCAAATCGCAATCAGTCAACTTCATAAGTCCTTCAATAACCGATTTACAGTTTAAGATGGCACCATCATACGTAGTGTGTACTCCATCTTTATAGTATCCGTTGGTTTTATCCGCTCCCATCGCTTCGAATTTCGTAGCAGAAAGATCGTTTAAGTCAATAAAATAAACACCCTCCTTGTGTGCTACTTCGGCTGCCCAAGCCGCATAAGTATCTGTAAAACGATTCATTCGCCCTTCTGTCCACCTGTTTCCGGGGGTTGGCGACAAAAGAATAACTTTTGCGCCATGCGCCTTAGCCTGACGAACATACATGCGCAAATAATGACCGAAAGTAAACACCTCTTCAGGGCCACCCGTGCGTTCCATTATTACTGTCTCGGATTCTTCTCCGATCCCTTTCAATGAAGCACGCGCCCTACCTGTATTCAATGGACCACCATCGTTGTGACCAAATTGAATAAAAAGGTAATCTCCTTTTTTTATCCCGGGTAACACTTTATCCCACAACCCTTCCGTGAAAAATGTGCGACTGCTACGACCTCCCAAGGCATGGTTTTCTACTGAGATTCGGCTTCTATCAAAGAAAGAATCAAAGAAATCTCCCCATCCCCACATATCTCCATCACCTTCGCCCTTGCCGTTCTTTACAGTAGAATCACCGATAAGAAAAACAACCGGAGCATTCTCCGCTTTACGACTACTGCCCGAAACCACTTGATTCCATCTATTTTCCGATACGCTAAAAATAGGTTCGCTCGTTGCTTGTTCGGTAGAGTAATATTGCACGGCACTATCATTCATCTTAGGATGTTGCTGTTTCAGCAAATTAATCATCTCTGCACCTGCCCAAATCACCGGACCATAGCCATGAGCAGCATATACATTTACCGGACGATAGTAATAATAAGCGGGATCAAAAGCCATACCCGTACCTACGCAAGTACCTTCCACCTCCCCTTTTGCATTTATTTTTGTAGATACAGCATGCCAACCCAATTGTGCCACCGGACCATAAGCCACAGGATCAATCCAACCTTTGTTGATAGCATGCGCAAAGCAATAGACATAAATAGCTGTTGCCGAAGTCTCCAAATATGAATCATTCCGATCAAGTAATTGGTGCCAAAAACCTTCACCACTCTGACAGGCCGCCAGCCCTCTTATATGGGCACGGAATTGCTTCAATACTTCTTCATACCCCGGATGATTTTCGGGCAATACATCCAACACCTCTGTCATGGTCAAGATAGCCCATCCATTAGCTCTACCCCAATGAAAAGCCGGATGATCCGTCATCCCTTCAACCCAACCGTGGCGATAAAGTCCTTTCTCGGGTACAAACATTCGTTTAGAGAATTGCAATATTTGCTTCACTGCTTCATTGTAGTATTTCATCTCGCCAGTAAGCTTACCCATTTGAGCAATTGCCGGCACAGCCATAAACATGTCGTCGAGCCATACCGTGTTTTGTTGCGGACGATTGCGGGCAAAAGTTCCGTCACTCAAGCGATACTCTTTATACATGATGTAGTTCATGTAATTATCAATCATCGGACGCAAGTCTATTTGTTTATCGGCCAACTGTGCTTTAATCATCGCAGCGCACATAGCCCCCGCATCGTCCAGCGCATGCGGAGTGAGCAGCTGTTTCATCTGCGGATCAATCACTCCATAGTCATTCATCAGACGCTTAAAGTCCGGCGCAACTTCTGCCAAAAAACGAAAACGATCCATTGTATAATCCGTATACGTCTTATCACCGGTACTTTGACCGACAGCAAGCATAGCGGCATAAGTTACTCCCCATTCATAACTAGCCAGTCGGAACAATCCTTTATCCAAAACCGAGTGAGCATTCATCTGTTTATAATCCGTAATCTGCTTCCCCGTATTTTTGTCAATTACCCTAGCAGGAGTGGCTTGATCAAGATAATGCAATACCCTGTCCATATCTGCTTTAACCTCTTTCACCGAGAGCATACCATAGGGTACTTTATAGTCCGGTTGCAACAAATGAAGAGGCGTATTCATATCGTTTGCCACCTCTTTCTTTTTCTGAGCTTGGGTAGGAATCACTCCAATAAGGAGAAGAGCTCCTGCTAAAATCAATAGTTTCTTTATCATAGTCATTTCTATAAATTCATGTATTAACAAAGCCTTTTATTTAAATTGAAAACCTCGGAACATTGTGTTCTTCAAGTCAGGGCCAAAATAAAAGCCCAGCTGTGTAGGTTGATTATAAGCCACATTCTGAGTAGCAATGCTTATGCGGTAAATAGGATCTTCAAGGAACGTATGGAATCTATAAGCAGTAGGAATGGTGGAGATATAGAGTCGCAAAGCCGAGTTGTCTTCCGAACGAAGCAGCACTTCCTCCCGCCAATCTCCAACAATATCTCCCTGCAGGCAAGGGGTGGATTTCGTTCCGTTATTTGAAGCGCTTCCTTCAAAAACAGCAAGCGGACTACACTTCCCTGTCTTCCAGTCATACTTGCTTACCACATTCTTATTTAAAAGCTCACGCAACAAATCACCATCCCACCAAACAGCCATATTGATGGATAAGGAACGAATTTCAGGATTAATCACTTCCCCTTTTATATTACGCAAACCACCGGAATCTATTGACCACATCTCAACTCCGGGATTGGTTGGATCAATATCAGCAGCCATCGCCCGGCCTACATCCGTAGGACTTTTTACCTGCCACAGCACCTCTCCGGTAGCAGCATCACGGAAAGAAGAACCATCGCGTTTGTTTTCATGGCAATCCCATACTTGAAGTTTAGGGCTTGAAGGATCAAATTGAGTCATATGCATTGCATCCCCATGTCCCATACCGGTAGAATAAAGTCCCCTGCCGTCATTGTCTATGGCACATGCGCCATACATAATTTCATCACAACCATCGCCATCCACATCCCCTACACGAAGATTATGATTACCTTGTCCGGCATACTTGCTCCATTCCGGCTGATTACTATCGAATACCCACCGTTGTTTCAATTCTTTCCCGTTCCAATCGAAAGCAGCCAAAACCGTACGAGTATAGTATCCCCGACACATCACCACACTCGGATGCACACCATCCAAGTAAGCCACACAAGCCAAGTAACGATCACTTCTGTTCGCATGATCATCTCCCCAGCCCATCAAATCGCCACGTTCGGGTACATAGTTTGTAGTATAAAGAGCTTCACCTGTTGCCCCGCTAAAGACAGTAAGGAATTCATTTCCGGTAAGTATCCTTCCGTTTTCCGCCCGATAATCAGCATTCGCATCTCCTATTATTTTCCCTTTGCCATCAATTGTTCCATCAGATGTTTTCATCACCACTTCAGCCCGATTATCTCCATCAAGATCGAACACCATGAACTGTGTATAGTGAGCCCCTGCACGAATGTTTCGTCCCATATCAATGCGCCATAAATGAGTACCATCCAAGCGATAACAATCAAACAGGACAGAGCCTGTGTATCCGTTATGCGAATTATCGTGCGCATTAGAAGGGTCCCATTTCAATATAATCTCATATTCACCGTCGCCATCCACATCACCAATACTAGCATCATTAGGCGAATAAGTAAACGGCTCTCCCGATGGAGTTACTCCATCAGCCGGTTTATCCAGAGGAATATTAAGATAGCCGATTGGAGCATTAGCAGCAAGTGTGTAGCTTCCCTCCGATTGGACAGCTCTTCCATGTTGCACCACCGTTTGAACGGTATAGACAGCTTTACTTGCCCCACTGTAATTATCTCGATAGAAAGTACCTTCTTTTATCGGTTCCTTCGTTAGCAGCTTCCCATCTCTATACACCTGAAAAGCTGTACCCATAGGATCAGAGGAAAGATACCTCCATGAAACAAACACAGTAGAGGGAGATTCACGCAAAGCCACAACTCCACGCCCTAGTTTTTCTCTCTTCAACTTTGAAAAGTTATAAGCAGGCTGAGCAAACAGCATCCCACCTACTATAAGAGAAAGCAGCATTATCCAGATACATTTTCTTTTCATCATTCATTATTTTAAATCTTATCATTCATTATTTCTACAGGAACCTCATAAAAAGATCGTTGAGGTTCAAAATCCAACATCATCTGATCAAGGATAACCCCACTATCAAGCGCTTTTATACGAATGGTATGCTTCCCCGGTTCAGATAACTGGTGGAAAGTGACATTCAACGACAAGTTACGTAGCACATTTACCTTCCATGCCTCAGAACGTCCTACTGTTTTATAAGATACAATCTGAGGTTGTTCTTCATCGACCGTTATTTGATAACGTAATGAATCTCCATTCACCGGATGATTCGGTATTAACCCCACTCTCATACAGCACTTTCCGGTACTGACAGTTTCCACACGATAGCTCAAGTTTTCTCCTTTGGGAAGAGAGATGCTCTGCTGACTGTAACCCAATCCGGAAGTGCATCGTAAATCTTTCAATGAGGAAGCCTCATCATAGTCCGCAGCATTCCATGCTATCATACCATCATATTCGGCTTTAGCCAATCTCTTCTTAGTCAGTATCGACATCTTTATCGGATACTTCTTGCCGTCCACTATTAAGGTACATGAAGTCGAGGCATCTCCCTTAACTTTTGTCCAATCTATCCCGATCAAAAGGTGTTGCTCGAAAGCCTTACCCGTAGACATTTCTTTCACAGAAAGCCATGAAGGTTTCCTCTCTATTTGCCAGAAGGCTTTCTTCGTTCCATAACTATATAAAGAAATAAAGCGATTGCTGCTATTCCCTTTCATAAAAGTGGGCAATGCAATCGTTGAAGAAGGAATTGCAGGAAAAGAATCTCCTTCAAACCAGACTACAGCAGGCTTTTCCTTGCGCAAGGAAATTGAATCAGGCAACAAACTTTTAGCATAAACAGGTAAATTACGAGGATGCATATCCATTATTCCATCCCATTTCCCGTCGGCTATGTCCTTATTGTAATGACGAGTTAATTCTACCAATTCTTCATACGCCTCATGACTCAAACGGATATATTCATTTGCCACCGGCAAACCATAACGTGCTAAAAGTCTTGCCTTCTGCGCATAAAGTAACTTATGGTTCATTGCTGCGGAAGCACATATCGGATATTCCATCAATTGAAAGTAAGCATCACGACGCTGAGGGGAGATCTCTTTTACCAGAGCACGAGCTTTCTCTGATAAACGGGTATAATCGTCTATCCGTCTCTGAACCTCGTCGCCAAACATAAAAGGATTAAATTCAGTATCACGAACCGGGGTTTTACCTCCTTTTATTGCAGCATGCTCTTCCACCCGGCTCCAACCCATGAACTCCGGCTTACGAATAGTAGCCAAGCGATAGTATTCTTGTTTTAGACGACTCAAGGATTCTTTCAATTCTTCGCCAAACTCACGAGAAATCCATGTTTGCAGATGTTCGTTCAGCGTTTGCGAATGAACAGCATCCATATTCCAAGCCATATCCATAAAGAACTCCGTTTCATATTCTGCCGGCTTTATGTCGCCTACATTTAATATCCACAACTTTCGGGAACCATGATCCCAAGCACGCTTCATCTCAGTATATATCTGCGCAGGTGATGTGGAACATAACCATAGATAATCGTGTGGACGCCCCCAATAGGATATGTGATAATAAACCCCGGCTCCACCTTTTCTCTTTTGTTCTTCCTCATTGCTGAGACGAGTGATGTATCCATAGTTATCATCACACCAAACGAGCGTCACATCATCAGGAATTTTAAGCCCGTTGTTATAGACATCCAGCACCTCCTTATAAAGAATGATTGCTTGCGGAACAGACGTTACCATTGGAGAGACATAAGTTGCAAGCAATTTTCGTTGATCATTCAAGACTTCCGTAGTCAGTGCAGTCTGTTCATCGAGCGTTTTTGCCCCTTCCATCTTTCCATCATGCACACCACGCATGCCAACGGTATAAAAGTTCTGATAGGAACCCAGCTCTTGCAACCGTTCTTTCCAATACGCCTGCACCCTTTCTTTATTCGTCAGGTAATTATAATCACCATATTTATTTTTGTCCCACTCTCCGGCATTGTTTCTCATCAATTGTTCGCAGTGAGAAGTCCCAATCACGATACCGTACTTATCCGCCATCTCCTTGTTTCCGGTTACCGTATAAAATGGTTTGGTACATTCGTGCATAGCCGGCCAGATGATGTTTGCTCTTAGACGCAATAGAAGTTGGAATACCCGTTCGTACGTCTTTGACCCTATCTCTCCCTTAATTGATATTTGCTCTATTTTATGATGGCTCCAGGGTACCAATCCCCAATCTTCATCATTAATAAATATTCCGCGGTATTGCACAGACGGCTTTTGCTCATTGACATAAGTGGATGGAAGGAGTATCTGTTCCTTTTTGTTTGACGTAACATCTGCCCACCAACTCCAAGGAGAAATTCCTATCATCCGAGACAGTTCGAGTATAGCATAAGCAGTGCCTCTCTCATCACTCCCCAATACTACCAACAGATTTCGGTCTCCTCGCTTAATTACCTGTATACGAAAGGCTTCCCATTCATCTTTCAACCCTTCGGTAACGATGCTCAGTGATTTAATCCATTGTTCACACCCGGCATGTCCTAAAGTGCCGATCAGCACATCAGCACTTTCTGCCTTATCGGTAAGTGAAGGAGTAGCTCCAAAGACAGACGTATAATCATCACAAAACATTTGAAGAGCAGACTCGGGAGCATTCTTTTCGTCATCGTTCATGTGCACACCAAGCCTGCTTCCGGAAGGAACAAAAGCAAAACCCTCTGCCGCTGTTATAGAGAAGCTAAAACAACAAATGAGTGCCATCAAACAAAAACAATATAAATGCTTCATAAATCTATCTTGTAAGAAAGGAAAAAATGTTTTTCATACGATCAATCAGATTTGTTTGGTGAACAAAATTAGCTTTTTTAAGGAGATTGCAGCCTATAAGTGCGTACAATTGCATGTAAAAGAGTGCAGAAGAGGCACTACCAACTTGCTATCAACTAACTTTTATCTATTTTTGATTCAACAAATCATAAAGCAGAAACTCAAGAACAATCATACCATGAAACTCATTACCAACATCGCAACATCTCTTTTTCTTATACTATCGTGCACATTGCAAGCACAAGTAAAAATCAAGTCTGGATTAAACAGCAAACAGTTTGCAAAGTATTGGCAAGTGGAATCGGAATCACCTGATTATAAGATTTCCTTTCGGAATGATACACTGGAAATGCTAGCCCCGAAAGGGTTGACTTTGTGGAGAAAAGAAAAGATGAGCGGCAACATTACGATTGAATACGACGCTTGCATTGTAGATGAAGGGATGCCGGGCGACCGCCTCAGCGACCTGAATTGTTTCTGGATGGCAAGTGATCCGCTACATCCCAACGACATATGGAAACGGGCAAAATGGAGAAATGGGGTGTTCAAGCATTGTTATTCCTTGCAGATGTATTACATGGGATATGGAGGCAATCATAACTCAACCACTCGCTTTCGTCGCTACGATGGAAACTATGAACAAGTGGAGAAAGTGAATCAGTTGCCTGCCGTCCTACAAGAATACACCGACCAGGAACATCTGTTGAAACCGAACAAATGGTATCACATCAAGATAACCTGCATAGACAATAAAGTTTGTTACTACATCAATAATGAACGCTTGGTTGACTTTCGGGATCCCAACCCGCACCGTTCAGGATGGTTTGGCTTTCGCACTACATTGTCACGAGCAAAGATTAGCAACTTTAGCTATGTAACTCATCCGTCAGGGAACCAAACGATTCCTCTTCAGTGGATTGGTACTACTCCTTCTGTCAACACACCCGTTAGTTTTGGTGTGCCGTTTGCAAAAGGAATGATCTCTTCCAAGCAAAACTTTACGCTTGCCACTACTGATGGAAAAGAGATTCCTACGGATAATTGGGAACTGGCTTATTGGCCCGACGGATCTATCAAATGGGGAGGTTTTGCCGCTGTTGTTCCCGCAACATCGGAGAAATTAACTCTACATATAAATAATGATGGCAAGCATTCACAAACGGCTCACAGTAAGCTAAAGATAAAAGAGTCCGCCGATCATATCATGATAGAGAACGGTACGCTATCGGCTTTCTTCTCTAAAAAAGGAACATCTCTTTTTGATAGTTTGGTTTATAACAAAACCCGTATTGCCGGTTCGGCTCAATTGGTGTGCCGAACGGAAAGCAAACGAGTGAAGCAAGGCGATAACGAGTCGGTGACTTACACCAACTATCGAAGCGAGATTAAGAGCATGACTATTGAACGCCAAAGCAATGTACGCACGGTGTTAAAGATAGAAGGCATGCACAAAAACACGGAACGAGAATGGTTACCTTTCATCGTACGTCTCTATTTTTATGCAGGCAGTGAAGAAATTAAACTGGTACATAGCATTGTGTATGACGGTGACCAGCAGAAAGATTTTATCAAAGGAGTAGGGTTAACGTTCAATGTACCTTTGCGGGAAGCTTTATATAACCGGCATGTTGCCTTTTCAGGAAGTGGAGAGGGATTATGGAGCGAGCCTGTTCAACCTCTTACGGGAAGGCGAGCAATATCTTTGAAAGAAAACAGAAACATCTATTCACAGCAAATGGAGGGAAAACGAATTCCTGAATATCAGGAGTTTGATTCCGCCAACCAAGATCTTATCGACCATTGGGCTTCGTGGGGTGAGTACAGACTTTCCCAACTTAGCCCCGATGCATTCAGCATCCGCAAACGAGCCAACGATACCAATTCGTGGATAGGAACTTTCTCCGGAGATCGCTCTCATGGCTTAGGTTTTGTGGGAGACGTAAGCGGCGGACTAGCCGTCTGTTTACAAAACTTTTGGGAATCTTATCCTTCTTCTATAGAAATCAAAGGAGCGCGAACAGGCAATGCCACACTCACCGTGTGGTTATGGAGTCCTGAGGGAGAGGCGATGGACTTACGGCACTACGACAATGTGGCGCATGGACTGAACGAAAGTTACGAAGATGTGCAAGAGGGATTGAGCACTCCTTACGGCATTGCCCGTACCAGCGTGTTGATGATTTCTCCACAAGCGGCCTATCCGGGAAAGGCTCAACTATCGGCTTTGGCCTCGGTTCTATCTTCTTCCAAACAATTAATTTGTACTCCCGAATACCTACAGAGACAACATGCTTTCGGCATTTGGAGTTTGCCTGACAGAAGTACGCCCATGCGAAAAGAAGTAGAAAATCAGCTAGACGCAACTATCGATTATTATCAACGAGCCATCGAACAACACAAATGGTATGGTTTCTGGAACTATGGAGACGTGATGCATACATACGACCCCGAACGCCACGAATGGCTTTATGATGTTGGAGGTTTTGCCTGGGATAATACAGAATTGGGATCAAACATGTGGCTTTGGTACTCTTTCCTACGCACAGGGCGTGCCGACATTTGGCGAATGGCCGAAGCCATGACTCGCCATACCACGGAAGTCGATGTTTATCATTTGGGAGAGAATGCAGGACTGGGAAGTCGACACAATGTGAGCCATTGGGGTTGCGGAGCCAAAGAGGCCCGCATCAGTCAGGCAGCATGGAATCGCTTTTACTATTACCTCACTACGGACGAACGCAGTGGCGACCTGATGACGGAGGTGAAAGATGCCGACCAAAAGCTCTACACAATGGATCCGATGAGATTGGCACAACCACGTGAGCAATTCCCTTGTACCGCTCCTGCACGACTACGCATCGGACCCGATTGGCTGGCTTATGCAGGAAACTGGATGACGGAATGGGAACGTACCGGAAACACAGTCTATCGGGATAAAATAATAGCCGGAATGAAGAGCATTGCCCAACTGCCCAACGGATTATTCACCGGCCCCAAAGCATTAGGTTTCGATCCGGCAACAGGGTTCATCAGCTACGAAGGTGATCCGAAGATGGAGAACACGAATCACCTTATGACTATCATGGGTGGTTTCGAAGTAATGAACGAATTAATGGAAATGGTAGATCTTCCTGAATGGAACAAAGTCTGGTTAGACCATGCTGCACACTATACAAAGAAAGCATGGGAGATCAGTCATTCTCGCTTCCTTATCCCCAAGCTTACAGCCTACGCTGCTTATCAAACTTCAAGTCCCGAACTGAAAAAGCAGGCATGGGAAGAGCTTATGCCTAAAAGTGGAAAGTACCCTTGGCAGCCCCTCCGAATGAAGAAAGTGCTACCTCCTGAAGTTCTTTCTCCAATAGATGAAGACACATCCGTAAGTACGAATAGTGTGGCAACTTGGGCTATTGATGCCATCTATATGCTTGAGGTTGCACCACCGAATGAATAAAAAGATTTTAGTGCAAAAACCAACGTAGCGTACTAAGATAAATCATCAAACATAGTAGTACTTATAATACAAAAGTGTTATATTTGTATAGAATAAGAATAAGACAGTCGTATGTTTTTTGAAGACTACAAGCTACATAACGAAGCTCAAATACGAGAAACTCTGTTTTGGGAATATGATTTAGGGTGCTTTGACTGGCAAGCCATGAGAAACCTTGTAGTGCAACGTGTTGTGGAGCGTGGTAGAGTAGCTGATTTTTATGCCATTCTTAATTTATATGGTTTGGAAGGAGTAAAGGAAGCAATCATAGATATTCCTTACTTAAACCCTAAAGATTTGGCTTTTGTTTGTTCTGTGTTTGAACTTAAGAAAGAAGATCTAAAATGTTACACAAGGAAACAGTCTCGTCATCAACATTGGAACTCTTGAGAAAACTCATGAGTGACCCTTCCCTGAAAAACTTTGTTTTAGTTGGTGGAACCTCGCTCGCATTACAAATGGGGCACCGAATTAGTGTTGATTTGGACCTATTTACCAATCTCCCATTTGATGAAAACGAATTGGCAGAACATCTTGTATCTGAATATAACTTTGAGATGGATTTTATATCTCAACGAACCCTCAAGGGGGAAATAAGAGGAGTGCAAATAGATTGCATTGCACATCAATATCCTTGGGTAGAAGCGTTTAGAGAAGAAGAAGATATACGCTTAGTTGGTTATAAAGATTTAGCTGCAATGAAATTGAATGCTATATCAGGTAATGGAAGCAGAATAAAAGATTTCATTGATGTGGCCTTCTTAATCTTGCGAAATATCTTTAACGGAAATGCTGCTAGCATACGAACTGAAATATAAAGCAAGTTCCATTATTCCATTAAAATCAATGGTGTTCTTTGATGAAATAAACTTCAATGAGCCAATTAAAATGTTAGGAAACAGTCGATTTAATTGGAGAAAGATAGAAAAAAGATTGTATGAGATGCAAAAACATCCAGATAAAACCTTCAGCCCTATATCTTTCTAACAAATGAAGAGAAGCAAAAACCCAAAATAAATCTCCCCGAAAGCTTGACTTTGGTGATGTAATGTTGTATCTTTGTAAATGTAATCATAAAGTATATTCAAATTATAATACGGTAAAAGGAGGAAGTTGCGACTTTCTCCTTTTTTTTATGCACCAACCGTCTAACCACCCAAATGACGGTTACTTTTGAGCAAAAGAACGGTTCAGTTAGGCCATCTGCACGGTTCTCTTTGGCCGAAAGACGGTTTCTCTTCATCAATATGCTTATTTGCTAGGAGAATAACTCCTAAAGAAAAAAGTTTTTCTTCTAATGAGATCCTAAAAACTTCAATATGTTTTCGAGAAGTGCAAATCGCGTTAATAATCAATAAACATGCTATTGACAAGGACGAGCTCAAAAGCGCATGATTGTACAGTATTATTGAGCGTGAAAGACAAAAGACTTAGTCAATAAATCATTAAAGACAGAAACAGTCCGGCAATATTTCATTGAATCTACTTACATTTGCAACATGAAGCATTGAAAACACTATTCACCCTTTAATTAATGATTAAAGCTATGAGACTCACTACATTTTTAGTCACAGCACTAATTAGCATTCAGCTCTTCGGACAAGAGAAATTCCCTGACGGAACAGCTATTCCCGATTGGTTTAGAAAGAACGAAATTGCAAACATTGAAACTTTGGGCGCAAAATACAACGTTATCAACTACCAGGTAGTTAATGACAGCACCTTGCTGCAAACAGCAAAGATTCAGGCCATCATTGATTTGGCTGCAAAGAATGGCGGTGGTGTAGTGATTATTCCTAAGGGGATTTATCTTAGCGGTGCTCTGTTCTTCAAGCCCAAAACTCACCTGTATCTCGAAGAAGGAGCGGTTTTGAAAGGTAGCGACGATATTAGTAACTTCCCCATTACGCTTACACGCATGGAAGGGCAGACTCTTAAATACTTCTCAGCTTTAATAAATGCTGATGGTGTGAATGGGTTCACCATTTCGGGCAAAGGTACGATTAATGGCAATGGCTCTCGTTATTGGAAATCATTTTGGTTGCGTCGTACGGTAAACCCCAAATGCACCAATATGGACGAACTTCGCCCTCGATTGCTGTATATATCGAACTGTAACGATGTGCAAATATCCGGAGTAAGCCTCATCAATTCTCCCTTCTGGACTACTCACTTGTACAAAAGCAACAACGTAAAACTGCTCAACCTGCACATCTTCTCACCGGTTGCACCTGTAAAAGCTCCCAGTACCGACGGAGTAGATATTGACGCATGCAGCAACGTACTGATTAAGAACTGCTACATATCGGTGAATGACGATGCTGTTGCCCTGAAAGGTGGAAAGGGTCCATGGGCGGATAAAGACACAACAAACGGTAGTAATCATAACATCATTATCGAGGACTGCAACTATGGATTCTGCCACAGTGCCTTGACCTTCGGCAGTGAATCCATTCACGACCGCAACATTATTCTTCGCCGATGCACAGTGAAGAACGCAAACCGATTGCTCTGGCTAAAGATGCGTCCCGATACCCCGCAAAGATATGAGTATATACTCGTGGAAGATATCACCGGGAATGCCCAAAACTTCCTTTATATCAAACCTTGGAAACAGTTTTTCGACTTGCAAGGCAGGAAAGATACTCCAATGTCTTACTCAGATAACCTGACGATGCGCAACATTAACTTTGAATGTAATGTGTTCTTCAATGTCGATAAGTCGAACCAATATGTACTCACCAATTTTACTTTTGAAAACCTAACAATCAAAGCCAAAAAAGGTGAGTACAATAAAAGCCTCATCAACCCGTTTATTCTGAAGAATGTAAAAGTGACTCAGTAACAAAACATTGCCTTCATTAAGTCTACTTCCATTGAGAGCAATCTACAAATCGTCTTCAATGGAAGTAGACTTAGCATAAGCGCTGGGCTTTGCTTCAAAGAAATCAGTCTTAATGAGATTAGCATTGCTGTACTGGGAAACCCATGACATGCTTGGAGGTTCATTCTCATATCCCTCAAACAAAACACCAAAGCCCAGATTCTCTGAACGCAAGTTAGCCAAATATTTGATGTAGTCGGAAACCATTTCTTTCGTCAATCCCTCTATATCATCGCCAATAACATAATCTCCCCAGGCAATCTCCTGAAGAGCCCCTTCCTTAATCATCTCGCGGAAACTCTCTACGGCCTCAGGGGTAAAGAGTTGAGGCTCCTCTTTCTTCAACTCCAGAATAACCGAACGGAAGAGCCACAAGTGGGTATTTTCATCACGGTTGATGTAACGTATCTCTTGTACCGAACCGGGCATCTTCCCATTACGACCCAGATTATAGAAGAACATAAAGCCTGCGTAGAAGTATATTCCCTCAAGAACATAGTTGGCAACCAATGTTTTCAGCAGTTGGTCGGACTCTTTGTTCAATTGGAACTCATTGTATATATCGCCAATAAATTTATTGCGTTTCAGTAAATGTTCATCATCTTTCCATTGGTAAAGAATAGCAGCACGCTCTTCAGGCGAGCAGATGGTGTCGAGCATGTAACTATACGATTGTGAGTGCACTGCTTCCTGAAAAGCCTGAATAGTCAGACACAGATTTACTTCGTTCGCCGTAATATACTCGGCTATATTAGGCAAGTTGGCCGTTTGAATACTATCCAGAAAGATCAGGAAAGAGAGAATCTTGTTATAAGCCACCCTCTCAGAAGTGCTTAGATTGCGGTAATCTTTCATGTCCTGACTCATGTTTATCTCCTCAGGAATCCAGAAATTATTCATCGCCTGCCGGTACCAGTTAGATACCCAAACGTATTTCATGTTATTGAAATCGTTCAGATTTGTTGTATTCCCGTTTATTAAACGACGAAGTGCTACATCCGTGTCGCCATGCTCATTAAACAAGGCCTTTTTATTTAAAGTCGTCATGATTATTTCTATTTATAAAGTGTATTAATGATATTAAGCAGAGCAAGTTTCGCACTCTTCCACCTCCAAAGATTTACTACGAACATAATAGAGCGTCTTCACTCCTTTCTCCCACGCCCGTAAGTACAGCTTCAACAGTTTCTTGAAAGTATACTCCTGTGTGATGTAAAGATTTACAGATTGCGCCTGATCAAGATGTCTTTGGCGAATACCTGCGGCATCTATCACCCAACGTTGGTCCATCTGATGTGCCGTTTTATAAAGCCAGAATGTTTTATCATCCAGTTGAGGAGCTACCCGAGGCACAATACTACCTTTCTTTTCTTCAAGGAAATACCTGTTCATCACCGGATCCGTACCTGCCGTGGTACCCGCAATAATGGATGTGGAACTTGTTGGTGCAATGGCCATTAAGTATCCGTTGCGCATCCCATGATTGTGTACTTTCTCTGCCAGACCTTTCCACGCTTCGGAAGTATAGTTACGTGAGCTAAAGTAATCTCCGGTGTGCCAATCACTCTTTTCAAAGAAAGAATAAGCACCTTTCTCAGCAGCTAAATCCGAAGAAGCCTCAATGGCAAAATAATTAATACGCTCGTAGAGCTTATCCATTAGCTCAAGATGCTTATCGCTCTCCCAGTGGATTCCTTTCTGAGCCAAAAGATGATGATAGCCGCTAGTACCTAAGCCAATAGGACGCATTTTTTTGTTGGTAATCTCTGCGTAAGGAATAGGATAATAGTTTAGATCAATCACATTATCCAGTGCACGAATGACGGTGTGAATTGTATCACGCAATTCGTCATCACTGTCGGTATCAATATTTCCCAAAACGAGTGAAGCCAGATTGCATACCACAAAGTCACCGGCTTTCGTTTCTTCCACCACGATCTCGTTGCCATCTTCCAAACGAACAGTTGTTTGGAAGATGGCAACGAGATCGT
>DBTL01000087.1 GCA_002307035.1 Bacteroides sp. UBA1317 | reverse complement strand
CGATATCAGCGTGTTGAAAACGTACATTCAACACGCTGATATCGTACATTCAATAACCCCCGTTCAGAAGGCCTGTAGGGGCTACTCTTTTATATTGACATCAGAAGGAACCGTTTTTTATTTGCTAGGCAAAGATAAAAGCAGTTGAACGTATTTAGTTTCGTGCTCCCACCATTATTTTCATTGCAGCCGAGCAATATTTTTTCAGTAAATAATAAATGGCAAGCGTTATGAGAATAGTTGCCAGCATAGGAAGAAGGTAAAGAGCGAAGTATGCACTTTCGCTTTGGGGAGGAATTACCGTGACTAGCATTTTGCGTATCTGACTCAGCATCTGCTCGTGAGCTGCGTATACGAAGAAACTTACTCCAGCCAAATATGTGCTTTCTTTTATTCTGTTCTTTTGCAATAGGTAGGAGATAAGGTTGATTGTGAAGAGCATACCTAGCAAAATGCCTATAGGATGCAGATAGGTATCTATGTTGTGCCCTTTGCAAAGCGTGTCAGCAAGAGCTACCATTGGGTAGAGCATGGAAAAACGGAATAATTTTCGACCCTCGGTGACTAGGTTTCTCTGATTCAGACTGAAATAAGCACCTATTGAGAAGAAAAAAAGGGCTCCTGTGTTTATACCTACAACACCGATGGGCAGGCTAAATACCCAAATAAAGAAGAATGCAAGGGGGAAAAACGCTTTCAGATGCTTGATGCCGATGTAGATGAAGGGAGTAAGGAGTGAGGTTATCATCAGATCACGAATGAACCATAGCGGATAGATCAGTGGATAATGAGGTGAACGAATATCCCAGAAGCATCTCAAATAGTCTGTCCACTCCCATGCTGAAACTTTTGGCAGAGCGCCATAAGCCAAGTTATGAATACCAAACACTTCTTGAAGCAACACATAGGCAAGTAAAGCGAATGCATTCCAAAAGAGGTAGGGTACGAGTAGCGAATGAATGCGTTTTTTTAATTTATCGGCGTAAATGCTCGGTGTAAAAGTAGAGATCCGATAGAAGAACAGGTAGCCGGCAATGAGGAAAAACAGCGGTACGCAAAAGCGTGCCACGACTTCGGAAGATAGATTTCTAATAAATTGAAAGAGGGGATAGGTTATAGGAATATCTCTAAACAACATTCCTCCATTATTAAGATTAGGATTGTAGCTGTGGATGAGTAAAACTCCCACAATCATGGGGAAGCGTAGCCAGGTGATCGTTTTTGATTGTAATTCTTCGTCCGTCATATTGCGACAAAGATACATTAA
Source organism: Bacteroides sp. UBA1317 (assembly GCA_002307035.1). Taxonomy (GTDB): domain Bacteria; phylum Bacteroidota; class Bacteroidia; order Bacteroidales; family Bacteroidaceae; genus Bacteroides. The sequence continues at coordinate 41,513 of DBTL01000087.1, read as the reverse complement.
TTATGCAAAAAAGAATTAAAAAAAGAACCACAGATTAAAAGATTATACCATTGGCTTTAGAGTTTAATAGCCGGATAATCTTTTAATCTGTGATCACTTAGTAAGTTAAGATCGTATTAATCTTAACGATGAAGCGTTTTGGATTTCTTAAAATTGAAAGAAATTTTTTGCGTTGTTATAGCTGATGTCTTCAATCATCTGATTAGCTCGTTCTATCTCAGCCATAGGTATTTCACCATTCTCAATATCGCGGCCTACCAAGTTGCAAAGTGTGCGACGGAAGTACTCGTGACGTGGATAAGAGAGGAATGAGCGAGAGTCGGTGAGCATACCGACAAAGCGGCTCAGTAAACCGAGTACTGAAAGTGCGTTCATTTGCTTTTCCATACCGTCTTTCTGATCGAGGAACCACCAACCTGAACCGAATTGGATCTTACCCGCAACGGTACCGTCCTGGAAGTTACCCAGCATGGTAGCAATCACTTCGTTAGCGCAAGGGTTAAGATTGTACAATATTGTTTTAGCCAACTTACCATTGCTATTTAAACGATCAAAATATTTGGCCATCGCTTTAGCAGTAGAAAACTCACCGATCGAATCGAAGCCGGTATCAGGGCCAAGAAGCTTAAACATCTTAGTGTTGTTGTTGCGGATTGCTCCATAATGGAATTGTTGTGTCCATCCTGTTTCAGCATCCATCTCGCCAAAAACGATAAGCATAGCCGATTTGAACTTCAATATTTCTTCTTTAGTTAATTCTGCTCCACCATATACCTTATTAAATATAGCTTTGATTTCTGCATCGGTATAGTCTTCAGCATAAAATTCTTCAATACCGTGGTCAGAGAGTTTGCAACCTTGAGCAGCAAAGAATTCATGGCGTTTTTGCAACGCATTCACCATATCATCGAAAGTAGAGATGGCAATGCCACTCACTTCGGCCAGCTTCTCCATGTATGCACGGAAATCTGAAGGTACTTCTACAGCCATTGCCTTGTCAGGGCGCCATGTTGGTAGCATTTTTACTTCGAAACCACTTTCACGAGTCTGAATGTGATACTCCAGCGAATCGATAGGATCGTCCGTAGTGCAAACAACTTCTACTTTATATCTGCGCATCATGCCACGAGCTGAGTATTCCGGTTGAGCCAGTTTCTCGTTACATTCCTCGTATATCTCACGGGCTGTTTTAGCATTCAAAATCTTGTTGATACCAAAAGCAGTCTTCAATTCCAGATGAGTCCAGTGATACAATGGATTTCTCATGGTATAAGGCACCGTTTCGGCCCACTTCTCAAATTTCTCCCAGTCTGTTGTATCCTTACCTGTGCAATAACGCTCGTCTATTCCGTTTGTACGCATGGCACGCCATTTGTAGTGGTCGCCTCCCAACCATATTTCCGTAAGCGATTGAAACTTGTGGTCGTCAGCGACCATTTTAGGAATCAAGTGACAGTGGTAGTCGATAATTGGCATCTTAGCCGCATGATCGTGATACAATTTCTGTGCAGTTTCTGTTTGCAACAAGAAGTTTTCATCCATGAAATTTTTCATTTCTCTGTGTTTTTAAAGTGTAAAATTATTATTACGTATATTCTTACCTATATAGTATTGATTGTAAAGCTAATAGGTTTTTATTCTGTTTTAGTTTTATTAACCGTTATCGAACACAAAAATAGTTTTTTTACTTGGCATACCAAAATAATTCGTATATTTGCGATGAATTTTATAATATTTAAACGCTTCATAATGTTAGCTATCAGTAATTAATATTTAAAATATTAGCCTTATTAACCTTAGAATTAGGCATTAAATACATGGAAAACAAGATTTATACAATTAAAGACATTGCCCGCATGGCGGAAGTTTCTGCCGGCACTGTAGATAGGGTGTTGCACAATCGGGGTGAAGTATCTAAAGCCAGTCTCGCAAAAGTACAGAAAGTTCTCGAAGAGATTGATTATCAACCTAATATGTTTGCTATCGGATTGGCTGCAAAGAAAAAATATAATTTTGTCTGCCTTATACCTTATTATGAGGAAGAGGATTATTGGCACTCTGTGTCACGCGGCATAGAGCGTGCGGCACAAGAATACCGTCCATTCAATTTATCCATCGATTATGTGAGGTATCAGCATGCCAACGAGAATTCTTATCAGGAAGCGTGTAGAGCTCTGCAGGAGACTATGCCCGATGCCGTACTTATTGCGCCAAACTTTCGTGAACAAACACTGACATTGGTGAGGTATCTGAAAGAAAATAAGATTCCGTATGCATTCATTGACTTTAATATTGAGGGTGCTAATGCACTGAAGTATATCGGACAAGATTCGTATATGAGCGGATATATTGCCGCAAAAATATTGATGCGTGATTACAAAGAGGGACAGGAATTAGTCTTCTTTCAGGCAAACAATAAGGATAACCCGGCTGAAATACAGATGCAACGTCGAATAGAAGGGTTTATGAAGTACATGTCTGATGCCTATGCCGGTGTGAAAATAGTAGAGTTTGTATTGAATAAAGCGGAGACATTGGATGATATAGAAACGCTGGATGTTTTTTTTGCTGCTCATCCTAAAGCTAAGCTGGGAGTTGTGTTTAATTCACGCGTTTATCAGGTAGGCAACTATTTGCTCCAAAGCGGCAAACACATGGATGCACTGATTGGTTATGATTTATTGCGAAAGAACGTGGAGTTGTTACAATCGGGAGAGGTTAAATATCTTATTGGGCAACGACCGGCTTTGCAAGGATATCGGGGCATAAAAGCTCTTTGTGAGCATGTCGTCTTTAAAAAACCGGTGACGGCTGTGAAGTATATGCCTATCGATATATTGATGAAAGAGAATATAGATTTCTATTTTGAATTTGAATAATATTTATTATAAATATCTTATAAATTAGAATTAAAATGAAAGCTTTAAACAAAGAAACAGCTCCGAAGATTCAACGTCCGGAGCGCATTATTCAGTTTGGTGAAGGTAATTTTTTGCGTGCGTTCGTTGACTGGATTATCTATAACATGAACGAAAAAGCCGATTTTAACAGTAGTGTGGTGGTGGTGCAACCTATTGATAAGGGAATGGTGGATATGTTGAATGCGCAGGATAATCTGTATCATGTCAATCTTCAAGGTCTTGATAAGGGACAAGTAGTTAACAACTTGACAATGATTGATGTAATCAGCCGCTCTTTGAATCCTTATAGCCAAAATGCAGAGTTCATGAAGCTTGCCGAACAACCTGAGATGCGCTTTGTAATCTCAAATACTACAGAGGCCGGTATTGCTTTTGATCCTGCTTGCAAACTGACTGATGCTCCTGCTTCTTCCTATCCGGGCAAGTTGACTCAGTTGCTTTATCATCGTTTCAAAACATTCAATGGTGACAAGAGCAAGGGACTTATTATTTTCCCTTGTGAACTTATCTTCTTGAATGGTCATAAACTAAAAGAAACCATTTATCAATACATCGAACTTTGGAATCTTGGCGAAGAGTTTAAAACTTGGTTTGAAGAGGCTTGTGGAGTGTACGCTACGTTGGTAGAGCGTATTGTTTCAGGATTCCCACGCAAAGATATTGCTACTATCAAAGAGAAATTGCAATATGATGATAACTTGGTTGTTCAGGCAGAAATATTTCACTTGTGGGTTATTGAAGCTCCACAAGAAGTTTCAAAAGAATTCCCTGCTGATAAAGCCGGATTGAATGTATTGTTTGTTCCATCTGAAGCCCCTTATCACGAACGTAAGGTTACATTGCTTAATGGTCCTCACACGGTTCTGGCTCCTGTTACTTATCTTTCTGGGGTAAATATCGTGCGTGAAGCTTGCGAACATCCGATATTGAGCCAGTACATTAACAAGGTGATGTTCCACGAATTGATGGAAACATTGAACTTGCCAAAAGATGAGTTGAAGAAATTTGGTGAAGATGTTCTCGAACGTTTCAACAATCCGTTTGTTGACCATGCGGTAACAAGCATCATGCTTAACTCTTTCCCTAAATTCGAAACTCGTGATCTTCCGGGATTGAAGACTTACCTGGCTCGTAAAGGCGAACTACCTAAAGGTTTGGTGTTAGGATTGGCTGCAATTATTACTTACTATAAAGGTGGTGTACGTGCTGATGGTGCTGAGATCGCTCCAAACGATGCTCCTGAAATAATGACTCTGTTGAAAGATCTTTGGGCTACCGGTTGTACCAAAACTGTTGCCGAAGGTGTTCTTGCTGCCGAATTTATCTGGGGCGAAAACCTGAATAAGATTGCGGGATTGACCGATGCAATTAAGGGTTACCTTGACTCTATTCAGGAAAAAGGTATGCTCGAAACGGTGAAGAGTATCCTGTAATCCTCGAGAAGTCTTTTGATTTTTTGGAATGAAGATTGCAAATTATCATATAAAAAGGGCTGAACTATTTTACTAGTTTAGCCCTTTCTATATATTTATAAATCGAATGCTTATTCGTTCACTCAGTAAACTTAATGCTTTAAGCAAAATAGAGTAGTCACTATAATGATTTTCGAATGTAAGTTTTTACTATTTTCCGGCGTGAAGAATGATCGTGGTAGCACCAATAGTAATGATAGCTCCATCTTCAATTCGCATACGGTCTTTATCGCTCAGAACTTCACTTTTCAGAAAAGTACCGGTTAGGCTTGGCCCATCACGAAGCGTATAGATAAGCTTGCCCACTTTGTTTCGCTTTACGTTAATGATGCAATGGCGGCGATCCATACTCATGTCTCCTGTCTCAATTTGAGTGTTAATAACTGTGCCTACGCAACGGCGTCCAATTACATTATCGCCTTCTATTAGTGGAAGTACTTGTTTGAAGCCAAAAACATTTCCGAGAATCATAATGCTGCCAAATTCTTCTTTTTGCTCTTCCTCTTCGGCAAAAGTCTCTTCTTTGCGTGGAACCTTCATTTTTGTTTTCCCAAGCCGAATGCTGAACTGCTTGCTGCAATGTTCGCACACAAACACAAGCGACTGGCCTTCAGTGTATTTAGTTTCATCAAAAGAAATATAATTTTCGCATTTGGGACAAAGAATTCTTTTCATTATGGGGAATATTCGTTTTTATTTTACTTGGCAGGTGTAAGTACCCAAGCGTTTTCAAACGCCTCGTTCTGCCTTATTTTTGTTAGATGTTTGCCCGCTTCTTCTCGAGTGGGGCATGCCATGAGGCTGACACGAACCATTTCGGCACTAATCAATGCCTTTGCATTTGGATAGCCTTTTGCTCTAAGTTGTTCTGCTAATTTCTCAGCATCTTTTGAGCCGATGCTACTAGCTACAATGATATGGTATGGGGCATTGGTAACTATTTTTGCTTCTTCATGCCTGGAAGACTTAGCAATTGCTACAGCTTGTTCCTTCTTTTCAAGAGTTTCTTTATTTACGGCCTTTGGAACCATGATCTCTTTCACCGCTCTGGGTTTTGTTTCCTTTTTAGTTGTTTCGTGCTTCTTGGCATTTGCAGAAGTATGAGTTACACTACTTTTAACCATCACAGGCGTAATAGCCAGCGATTGCTTTTCTATCTTTTCAAATAGATCAGCAGGAAGAAGTTGGGCATAATTAGCTTTCTCAACATACGTATTCTCTACTGGAGTAGACATTACAAAGAATAATGCTATGGCAGCTGCTACAGCTACTGCACTACGTAAGAATGAACGGTTGATCCGAATATCGTAGGTCTTTTTCTCAGCAGGGATAAAGGGAGACGTCGGTTTTCTTCTTATCGGACGGTTTTGCAGAGCATCAAGAGGTTTGATGGTTACAGCATCTAGTCCATATAAGTAGGGTGTAGTTATCTTGTTATCATAAGGAGTGAACTCATAGGTACCATGAATGGTGAAGTGTAGTTCGCCAATGTTATCAAGGTCTGCTTTCCCATCCTCGTGGAGCAGTGAAATAAGCTCCTCTACTTTTTTATCTATAGTCTTTGAAGCATCGGAGAAATTAGTTTCGTAGGTTGCCATATAAGATTGAACCAACAACCCGTCGTTCATTTTAAGTTGGGGGTTGAACCCAATAGTACGTGTAGGTGGAAGAAATATACACTCGTCGGCAATCCATGTAGCAGATGCGTAATGAGCGACAAATCCTCCAAATCCGGGAACGATAACACAATCGTTCTCTAATAATAATGTTTCTATATGCTGTGCTAATTCAATCATGTTTGCAAAATTAGCAGATTATTTGAGATAATAGACTAAGAAGCTCTTTTTTATTATTAACAAATTATAAACAGAGATAGAATAATTTGTTAATAGAGGAGTGCTTAACACAAGATATAATATTAACTTTGCCTCATAATTATAGCAGATTTTAGCAATATGAACTTTATTCAAACAGAAGTAGAAGGGGTGTGGATTATCGAACCCAAGGTTTTTTCCGATAGTAGGGGATATTTTATGGAGGCTTTTAAAAAAGAAGAATTTGAAGCCAACATAGGAGTGGTTAACTTTATTCAGGATAATGAATCGCAATCGTCTTTCGGTGTATTGAGGGGCTTACATTATCAAAAAGGCGAATATAGTCAGGCTAAACTAGTGCGTGTTATCAAAGGGCAAGTGTTGGATGTAGCTGTAGATATGCGTAAATCCTCGCCAACGTTTGGCAAGCACGTTAGTGTGGAGCTTACTGAAAAGAATAAACGGCAATTTTTTATCCCTCGGGGGTTTGCTCATGGCTTTCTGGTAGTAAGTGATGAAGCTATTTTTACGTATAAAGTAGATAATGCTTATGCACCGAATGCAGAAGCTTCTGTGTTATATAATGATAAATCTCTATCCATCAATTGGCCTGTAGACCCTTCTCTGGTTATTATGTCTGAGAAAGATAAACAAGCTGTTCTTTTTGCTAATGCGGAATATTTCGTGTAGAGAACTTCATAGAAACGAAACATGCTTGTATTTATTTGTGCTCTGTATGCTGATAATAAATGCATATTTTGTACTTTTGCACAAAATTCTGATATGAAAAAAAGTATTCTTGCATCGTTGATGGCGATTTTGATCATTGCTTGTCATAATGGCAAAGCTAATGACTCTTCCGGCAAAGATGAAGATCTTCGTGCTAAAGCACTATTGCAAGGCATTTGGGTCGATGATGACAGCGAGATACCCTTTATGCGCATAGAAGGGGATACGATATACTATTCGGATTCTCAAAATTCTCCTGTTCGTTTTGAGATAAGGAAAGATAGCATTTACATGTATGGCAACGAGGTTAGTCGCTATCATATTGATAAGCAAGCAGAGCATATCTTTTGGTTTCACTCTTTATCGGATAATATTGTGAAACTTCACAAGTCCGAAGATCCGGATGATACGTTGGCTTTCTCTGGTAAAGCGGTTGAAGTTATTCCTACTTATTCCGAAGTGACTGAACAAGATAGCGTTGTGAATTATAATGGAACTCGTTATCGTGCTTATGTTTATATCAATCCGTCAAAGATGAAAGTGGTTAAAACATCCTATACTGAAGAGGGTATGAGTATGGATAATGTATATTATGACAATGTGATGCATATCTGTGTGTATGAAGGAAGAAAGAGTTTGTTTGCCAGTGACATCACAAAACAAATGTTTACGGGTATTCTTTCGGATGAATTTCTGAAGAAGTCGATTCTCTCGGATATGCTATTTATGGGAGTAAAAAAGTCTGGCTTTATCTATCAGGCTACGGTATGCATTCCCGAAAGTTATGTTTGCAACCTAGTCAATATAGAGGTTAGTTTCAAAGGGAAAATGACCATGAAAGCGGTCAAATAGAAAATAAATAGATTTATAGAATGCCGGATGTATGAAGAAGTTACATCCGGTTTTTTTTTATTGATCATTATTTCTGGCCCGAATGATTTGTTCGTGACCCCTTGCTGCTTTTGTTTCTGAAATTTCCCGATCGTCCACGGTTACCATTGTTGCTTCGAGGGGCATATTCCGGAGCTTCACCCAGATGGGAAGGAACAGGAATCTTATAGATATCTTTCTCTAGGAAATTTTCAATATTCTTGAAATTGCTTTGTTCTTTTTCACTGATGAAAGTGATAGCAACGCCATCATTGTTGGCACGTGCTGTTCGTCCTATACGGTGTACGTAGTCTTCGCTGTCATGAGGAACATCAAAGTTGATGACCAATCGAATATCATCAATGTCAATACCTCTGGCTACAATGTCTGTAGCAACTAAAATGTTAATTCTACCTGATTTAAACTCTCGCATGATAAACTCTCGCTGCGGTTGTTCCAGATCAGAATGCATTTCACCAACATTGAGTTTCATTACTTTTAAAGCTCTGGTCACCTCCTTTACTTTAATCTTAGAAGAGACAAAGATGATGACACGTTCCGGCACTTCTTCAGCAAAGAGGCTTTGCACAATATTCAGCTTTTGTCGTTCGTAACACACATAGGCAGCCTGTACTATCTTCTCAGCCGGTTTTGAAACGGAGAGTTTTATTTCAGCCGGATTATTTAGGATTGTTTTGGCTAACTGTTGTATTTTAGAAGGCATAGTGGCAGAAAACATGATTGTCTGTCTATCTTTAGGCAAATATTTCACAATCTGCATGATGTCCTCAGAGAATCCCATATCGAGCATTCTATCTGCTTCATCAAGAATGAAGTAGGATACATGTGATAAATCTACATAGCCCAAATTTAAGTGAGAGATAAGGCGTCCCGGTGTAGCAATGACTACGTCTGCACCAAGTGTGAGCCCTTTTTTCTGTTGTTCAAAGAGGGTACCGTCATTTCCGCCATATACTGCTACGCTTGATACCGGCATAAAATAAGAGAATCCTTCCATCTGTTGATCAATCTGTTGAGCCAGTTCTCTGGTGGGAGACATGATGATGCAGTTGATAACTTCCTGTTTGTGATCGCCTTTACACAGTTTATTAATAATAGGAAGCAAATATGCGGCCGTCTTTCCTGTTCCGGTTTGAGCTACTGCTATTAAGTCTCGACCTTGAAGTATCAGTGGAATAGCCTGTTCTTGTATGGGAGTACATTCATCAAACCTCATGGCGTCAAGCGCCTCTAATACTTTATCTTCTAATTCTAGTTCGGAAAACTTCATTTTTTCAATTTATTTATGTACAAAGATAAATCATTAACTACGTAATACAAGCTTTTTGTTGTTTTCATTTATAGTTTCCCTTGTTCATCCAAATAAGAATCTTTAAATCCTAAGAAATAAAGCACTCCGTCCAGTCCGATGGTATTGATAGATTGTTTAGCATTTGCTACTACTTTAGGTTTTGCATGAAAGGCGATTCCCAAACCGGCGACTCCAAGCATTGGTAAATCATTCGCTCCATCGCCTACGGCAATTGTCTGAGCTATATCTACTTTCTCTACCTGAGCAATAAGGCGTAAAAGTTCTGCTTTTCTCTTACCATCTACTACGTCGCCCAGATAATTCCCTGTAAGTTTGCCATCTTCTATTTCCAATTCATTGGCATAAACATAATCTATTCCATATTTATCTTGCAGATACCGACCAAAATAAGTGAATCCACCCGAAAGGATGGCTATTTTATAACCATATTTCTTGAGTACATACATCAGGCGATCCACTCCTTCGGTAATAGGCAAGCTTTCTGCTATTTCTTTCATCACTGATTCATCCAGACCTTTGAGCAGAGCCACTCGTTCACGAAAGCTTTCTGTGAAATCTATTTCTCCGCGCATCGCGCGTTCGGTAATAGCTTTTACTTCGTCACCCACACCGGCACGTACAGCTAGTTCATCGATAACTTCTGTTTCAATGAGCGTAGAGTCCATATCAAAGCAGATCAGACGTCGCATACGGCGATACATGTTGTCCAATTGAAATGAAAAATCCATTTCAAGTTCACTGGCCAGCTGCATCAACTCTTCTTGCATGTTGATACGGTCTTTGGGTGTTCCGCGAACAGAAAACTCGATGCATGCACGCGTGTTGGCTTTACATTCATCTAGTGGGATACGTCCGGTAAGACGTTTGATTGCATCAATATTCATCCCTTGTTCTGCCAATATGTGCGTTACGGAAGAAATTTGTCGTGCCGATAGTTTTCTGCCTAGCAGAGTTAATATATAACGGTTTTTCCCTTGCAAGTTTACCCAGTTTTCGTATTCTTCTACTGAAATGGGATAAAATCGTATGGTTACTCCTAAGGTAGAAGCTTTAAATAAAAGCTCTTTCATGATAAATCCGGAAAATTGTTCTTCCGTTTTGCATAAGATGCCCAAGGAAAGTGTATTGTGGATATCAGCTTGCCCGATGTCGAGAATAGCTGCATCATATTTGGCTAGTATTTCAGTTACCGAAGCAGTGAGCCCCGGACGATCTTCTCCTGTGATACGAATGAGAATAAGTTCTGTGTTCGATAATTGCATAATATATATTCTATGTTTCTTTGCAAAAGTAAGGAAAAAACCTGCTTTTTCTGCTAAATAACACGAATTTATAAAGCCTAAAAATAAGAAAATAACTCTATTATTTGGATATTAGAATAATAATAACTTACCTTTGCCCCTGATTTCTATATGTAAAGGCTTTGATTATCAGCGGATTCCATTCTACTGGTGCCTGAAAAGACAATGTTTCGGGTAGAAATTACTGTTGAAAGACAGCCCCGAATAGTATTAACCAAAACCGAATTACATGAAATATGTAAAATGGATTTTTGTTGTATTACTTATTAGTTCCTTGACTTCTTTTGTAGCAAAAGACAAATCCACCGGAGGATTGAGTGTGGGAGACGTAGCCCCTGATTTCAAAATCGAATCTACGTCAAACGGGCACATGTTTGAACTGACCAATATGAAAGGAAGGTATGTGCTGCTTAGTTTTTGGGCAAGTTACGATGCGCTATCACGGATGCAAAACATTCGTTTAAACAATGCGCTTCGATCAGCTTCCCGGCGAGTTGAAATGGTTTCGATATCTTTTGATGAATATGCATCAATCTTTAGTGAAACCATTCGTAAGGATCGAATAGTGTCACCCACCTGTTTCGTGGAAACAAAAGGTGAAAATTCGGGTTTATTCAAAAAGTATAGATTAAACCGTGGATTTGCAAACTATTTATTAGATGAAAATGGTGTTATAATAGCCAAAAACATCTCTGCTACTCAACTTTCTGCCTATTTAAAAAGAGGATAGAACTCACACTAAAAGCTAACAACTTTGAGTTTGTAATTCTAAAAGTTTGGGAGTATAAGTTTGATGTCACAAAAATAGGAATAGGAGTGAAGCTCCTTGCCTTTTTTAGTGAGGGACGAACAAAAGAGGAAATGGATACAACAAAAAAATCCGGCTTGTACTTGAGTTTTCAAGAGCAAGCCGGATTTTCTTTTTTATATTTTCCAGAAATAGTTTAAAGCATCGTATTTATTTAGAAATAACTTTTCGGAGAGAATTCACATGCTGTTTATTAATTATTTAGGAGCCTTTATATATAAGTAAACAGCGATTAAGCTATATAGTAAGTTCGGAATCCATACTGCGACAATAGGGGGGACATTTCCGTTTATTGCAAAGGTTGAAGAGATGGTTTGAAACAAGATGTACGAGAAACTAAGTCCCAAACCAATACCTAAATGAAGTCCCATACCTCCTTTTGATTTCTTGGAAGAGAGAGACAAGCCTATAGTGGTTAGAATAAATGATGCAAATGACATGGCAATGCGTTTGTGATATTCTATCTCAAACTCTTTTATATTCGCGAATCCTCGTTTTTTCTGCCGGTCAATATATTCGCCGAGTTGTGGACTTGTAAGCACTTCTTGCTGATTCCTCGTAATAAGAAAATCGGTAGGTTGCATTACAATAGTAGAGTCGATTCTTTCGCCACGAATAATTTTTTCTCTTAGTCCATTGAGCTCTCGAATCATGTAATCCTTAATTATCCATTTGTTAACAGCAGTGGTGTCATACGTAACGCTGCGAGCTGTTAGATGAGATACCAGCTTTTTATCTACGAATTTATCAAGAGAGAAGCGAAATCCGGTCTTATTATAATCTTCATATCTTTCAATATAGGCTATTACACCTGAATCTACTTCCAATTGTACATTACGAACAGAAGTGTTTTTTCTTTTTTTGTAGTATTTATCTTCAAAAGCCAGTCGAGTGACGCTTCCTTTAGGAATTATATAAGAACCTAAACCAAAAGTGATCACAGAAATAATCGCAGCTGAAATCATGTACGGGCGCATCAATCGCTTGAAGCTCATTCCTGTTGAAAACATGGCAATTATCTCTGAATTTTCGGCAAGTTTAGAAGTGAAAAAGATGACAGCAATAAAGACGAACAAGGGACTAAAAAGATTGGCAAAATAAGGAATAAAGTTCATGTAATAATCAAAAATGATAGCTTTCCAAGGAGCTTCATTCGTCATAAATTTGTCCATCTTCTCATTGAAGTCGAACACCACTGCTATGGAAATGATCAAAGCAATAGCAAAAACATAAGTACCCAGAAATTTCTTTATGATGTACCAATCCAACCGTTTTAATAACTTGTTGTTCATGTCTCTCATTATTATAATCTAGTTGATACCCGCTTCACCATCATTGGCTTCCATGTAGAGAAATCTCCCGCAATGATATGTTTGCGAGCTTCACCAACCAGCCAAAGATAGAAAGCTAAATTGTGTATAGATGCAATCTGCATAGCTAGTAGTTCTTGTGCATGGAAGAGGTGTCTCAAGTACGCTTTGCTGTATAATATATCCACGGACGAAGCACCATCTGCCTCAATAAGAGAAAAATCCATCTCCCATTTTTTATTTCTCATGTTCATTATGCCATCTTTGGTAAAGAGCATGCCATTTCGTCCGTTTCGAGTAGGCATCACACAGTCGAACATGTCTATGCCACGCTCAATGCCTTCTAAAATATTAACCGGAGTGCCGACACCCATTAGGTATCGCGGCTTGTCTTTGGGTAGTATCTCGTTGACGAGCTCAATCATTTCGTACATTTTATCAACCGGTTCACCTACAGCGAGCCCACCTATGGCGTTACCATCTGCTCCTTTGGAAGCGATAAATTCGGCCGATTGTTTACGTAGGTCTGGGTAAACACACCCCTGTACAATAGGGAAGAGTGATTGTTGGTATCCATATTTAGGTTCCGTTTCGTTGAAGCGCTGAATACACCTGTCTAACCAGCGATGTGTTAGTCCAAGAGATTTCTTTGCATACGCATAGTCCGAATCCCCCGGAGGACATTCATCAAAGGCCATCATGATATCTGCACCAATGATACGTTCTATATCCATAACTTTCTCAGGAGTGAATACATGTTTGCTACCATCTATGTGCGATCGAAACTCTGCACCTTCTTCACGCAGCTTACGTATGCCAGCCAAAGAAAACACTTGAAATCCTCCACTATCGGTCAACATGGGACGGTCAAAACTATTAAACTTATGCAATCCTCCGGCTTTCTCCAGCACATCAAGTCCCGGGCGCAAGTAGAGATGATACGTATTGCCTAAAATAATCTGAGCTTTGATGTCTTCCTTCAACTCTGTTTGATGCACACCTTTAACAGATCCTAATGTACCCACGGGCATAAAGATGGGAGTTTCTATCTGCCCATGGTCTGTAGTGAGCAATCCGGCACGTGCATTGCTTTTGAAATCAGTGTATTGTAAGTCGAATGTCATTCTTTAACGGCCTTCTTTACTGAAAAATCAATTGCATCTGCTACTCTCTCATCTGTCAATGCAATAGCGAAAACCTCTCTGATATCATTTACATAATGGAAAGTCAGTCCTTTCAGATACATATCTTGAATCTCATCAATATTCTTCTTATTTTCCGCACTCATGATGATTTCTTTGATTCCTGCACGTTTGGCAGCCAATATTTTCTCTTTAACGCCACCGACAGGAAGAACTTTTCCACGAAGCGTAATTTCTCCGGTCATTGCCAGATTTGATTTTACCTTGCGCTGAGTAAGGGCAGATGCTAAAGAAGTAGCCATTGTGATACCTGCTGAAGGGCCGTCTTTAGGAATCGCTCCTTCTGGCACATGTACGTGGATGTTCCAGTTGTCAAATACTTCTTCGTCCAGATTGAGCAATGAAGCATGTGCTTTGATGTATTCAAGTGCCAGCATGGCCGATTCTTTCATCACATCTCCTAGGTTTCCGGTTAGGGTAAGTCTGCCTCCCTTTCCTCGACTTAAGCTGGTTTCTACAAAAAGAATTTCTCCGCCTACAGCAGTCCAAGCCAGGCCTGTTACTACTCCTGCATATTCATTTCCTTGATACTTATCTCGTGAATATTCCGGTGTTCCTAGAAAATCAATTAAATCTGTTGGTTTAATATCTGTTTTTGCAAAGTATCCGTCTGTAGCATATTGACGAGCTGACTTACGGAGAATTTTGCTGATTTTCTTCTCTAATTCGCGCACGCCGCTCTCACGTGTGTACGATTCTATAATTAGTTCTAGTGTATCTTTAGACATTTTGATATCCGTCTTCTTTATGCCGTTTGCTTCCATCTCTTTGGGAAGTAAATGCTTACGGGCAATCTCTATTTTTTCTTCAGTGATGTATCCACTTACTTCAATCAACTCCATACGGTCGAGTAGTGGCCCCGGAATAGTATTCAGGTTATTAGCTGTGGCAATGAACATTACTTTAGACAAATCAAAATCAACATCAAGGAAATTATCATGAAAAGTACTGTTTTGCTCAGGATCGAGCACCTCTAGCAAAGCAGACGAAGGATCTCCTTGGCGGTCATTGCCAAGTTTGTCAACTTCATCCAGAATAAATACCGGATTGGATGAACCTGCTTTGACCAGGCTTTTTATTACACGACCTGGCATAGCTCCTACATACGTTTTTCTATGTCCACGTATTTCAGCTTCATCATGCACTCCTCCCAGAGACATCCGAATATATTTTCGTTTCAGCGAAGCAGCAATTGATTTACCTAATGATGTTTTTCCTACTCCCGGAGGGCCATAAAGGCAAATAATGGGCGACTTCATGTCGTTTTTTAATTTCAGCACCGCCAAATGTTCAAGGATACGTTCTTTCACCTTCTCCAATCCGTAATGATCTTTGTTCAGCGTTTTCTCCGCATTTTTCAGATTGATATTGTCTGTGGTGAATATTCCCCAAGGTAAGCTAAGCATGATTTGTAAATAGTTGAGCTGCACACTATAGTCGGGCGATTGTGAATGTGTTCTTTCGAGTTTAGCCAGTTCTTTAAGGAACGTGTTTTTTGTTTCCAAATCCCACTTCATTTTCTCAGCCTTAATACGCATTTCCTCTATCTCTTGTTCTTGGCCGCTACCACCCAATTCGTCTTGTATGGTTTTGATTTGTTGTTGCAAGAAATATTCTCTTTGCTGCTGATCTATATCTTCGCGGGCACGTAGTTGAATAGAAGCTTTTATCTCTTCCAGTTGCACTTCACGGGTTAAGATTTCCAATAATTTTTGAGCCCTTACACTGAGTAATGGAATTTTTATCAACTCTATTTTCTGCTCTATTTTGAGTGGCATGTTGGTACATATAAAATGTATCAGAAACATAGGGTTGGTAATATTGCGGATGGCAAAAGCCGATTCTTGGTGCAGTATATCAGAAGACTTGATATAACGTATCGTTAAATCTTTGCAAGAATCGACTAAAGCAGCAAACTCTTTATCGTCTTTCTGAGGAATTTTTTCTTCTAGAACGTCTATATTTGCCCGTAAATAGGGACGTGTTGTGGTTATCTCTTTTAATTCCACACGTACCATTCCCTGAAGAATTACTGTTGTGCTTTGATCGGGCATTTCGAGTAAACGAACGATTTTGGCCACTGTTCCTACTCGATGGAGATCTTCTAAAACAGGTTCTTCTGTTTGAGCCACTTTCTGACATACAACAGCTATATATGAACCCTTCTTGTCTGCTTCTTTGATAAGTTTTAGTGATGATCTTCTGCCTATAGACACAGGCATGAGTACACCGGGAAATAATATCATGTTCCGAAGAGGTAAAACGGGAATATTACTATCTACTTTTATGTCAAACAGCTGATCTTCAGTTCCGTCAAAGTCGGCGATTAATGAAAAAGCATTATCACTCGGGTCTTCGCTCTCTGTAAAATATCTATCTATCTTCATTTCGTATAAATTAAGTCATCACACATTGACAGCCATTAAAGAGCTGCAAAGTTAGTTTATTCTTTATTAATAATAAAGCACCTATACACTAAAATCACAAAAACAATGCCAAATAATGGAGTTCTATCTTAATTGTCTCCCGATAATTACTTATTTTTGGCGATTATCATTATTTATTAGCAATATGCCTAATTCATATTTTCAATTTAAACAATTTACAGTGTCGCATGACAAATGTGGCATGAAAGTGGGAACGGATGGTGTGCTTCTTGGGGCATGGGTCAATGTTAACCATGCAAAAACCATTCTTGATATAGGAACTGGCAGCGGACTGTTAGCGTTGATGGTCGCTCAACGCAGTGAGGCTCACATTGTGGCTTTAGAGATAGATGAACATGCTGCCAAACAGGCAGAAGAGAATGTTTCTAATTCTCCGTGGACAGATCGGATAGAAGTTGTTGAGACGGATTTTAAAGAATATGTGTCGGATAAGGAATTTGATGTTATTATTTCTAATCCCCCTTATTTTATCACTTCCTTGACCTCTCCTGATCTTCAGCGAACGATGGCACGGCATAGCGGTGAACTTACCTACACTGAATTAATTCGGGGCGTCTCTCAACTGCTGTCAACTGATGGGGAATTTACTGTGGTAGTACCGATAGAAACAGAAGGTTCTTTTAAGGAGATAGCAGAGATGTATGGATTATTTCCTTGCCGTCAATTGCTTGTGAGCACTAAGCCGGGAGGCGCTCCTAAGAGAGTTCTGATCACCTTCTCATTTTCCCGGCAGACTTGTGAAACCACTCATCTGCTTACTGAGGTGGCGAGGCATCAATATAGTAAAGAGTATATTTCCCTAACTAAAGATTATTATTTAAAGATGTAGCACGAATATTAATCTAAGCAGGCCTGAAAACAAAAAGAATTGCCAAAATTCATCTCGGGTAATGGAGTGTTAGGAGTAAACAATCCGTAGACTGACGCTCCCGATCCACTCATGGATGAGTAAAGAGCTCCTTTGTTGTACAGTTCTTTTTTTATGTTTTCGATAGCAGGATAAAGTGCAAATACGCTTTGCTCAAAGTCATTCGTCATCAGTTCTTTCCATTCTGTCGGAGGGTGACTGATGACTTCTGTTAATGCAATCTTGGGCTTGCGAGGAATAATTAGTGAAAAAGCCTCACGGGTGGAAACAAAGATATCGGGTTTAACAATAACTATTTTGTAACCTTTTAGCGATAGCTGAATAGGAGAGAACAAATTACCTATGCCTTTGGCAAATGTAGGGCGATTCTGAATGAAGAAGGCACAGTCGGCACCCAGTTTGGTCGCATATTCTTCAAGTTTCTCCATGCTCAGGTTTAAATTAAACTTTTTGTTGAGCAATGTTAGCATAAAAGCAGCATCGGCAGAACCACCACCAAGTCCTGCCCCAGAAGGAATAGCCTTATATAAATAAATATCTATAGGAGGCAGATCAAAAAAATTAGCAAGCAAGAGATAAGCTCTGACCACAAGATTATCGTTCAGCTCTCCGGCAACAGACATGCCCGAAGGATGTAGTGTAAATGGGACTTCCTCTGATTTGGAAAGAGTTATTTCGAGAGCATCTTCCAAAGGTACGGGATAAAAAACTGTTTCGAGGTTATGATATCCGTCAGCTCGTTTTTCGGTAATATTTAATCCCAGATTTATTTTAGCATTGGGGAATGTGATCATACGCTTATATGTACTAGTTCGTTGCCAAAAGTTGAATATAATACTCTGTTTATCGCTTGCAAAGTTATGATTTATTTTTAAGTATTCAACAACAGTAATCAGATATTAGAGTAGAAATATTTTTGGTACATTATTTAATTATCAAAATTCAATGCTTACCTTTGTGAACACAATGGTTATGAGTTACGATAACAAAATATAATTCTGCAAAATAATGCCGGAACAAAGAAAAAACGCACGCAGCACTACCAGACCCAAACCACAGCCTGTGAACGATTATGGTCGATTACAACCTCAGGCTTTAGAGTTGGAGGAGGCTGTTATCGGTGCATTGATGATTGAAAAAGATGCTTATTCTCAGGTAAGTGAAATTCTCCGCCCCGAATCGTTCTACGAACACAGACATCAACTTATATATTCTGCTATCACCGATTTAGCGGTGCAACAAAAGCCGGTAGATATCCTCACCGTAACGGAACAACTCCGCAAACGGGGAGAATTGGAAGATGTAGGTGGTCCTTTTTACATTACTCAACTTAGTAGTAAAGTTGCTTCATCGGCACATATTGAATATCATGCACGAATCATTGCTCAAAAATATCTGGCACGTCAGCTGATTACTTTTAGCAGCGACATAGAGACCAAAGCGTTTGATGAAACGCTCGATGTGGACGATTTGATGCAAGAGGCGGAAGGTAAACTCTTTGAAATTTCTCAGCGTAACCTAAAGAAAGATTATACACAAATTAATCCAATCATTGCCGAAGCTTACGAATTATTACAAAAAGCTGCCGCTCGCACAGATGGTTTGAGTGGTTTGGAAAGCGGTTTTACGAAACTGGATAAGATGACCTCTGGTTGGCAAAACTCTGACCTTGTAATCATAGCCGCTCGCCCTGCAATGGGAAAAACGGCTTTTGTCCTCTCCATGGCAAGAAACATAGCGGTTAACTTTCGTAACCCCGTAGCCTTGTTTTCACTAGAAATGAGTAACGTTCAGTTGGTTAACCGTCTGATCGTAAATGTGTGTGAGATTCCGGGTGAAAAGATCAAGAGTGGACAATTGGCGAATTACGAATGGCAACAATTAGACTATAAACTGAAAGATTTGATTGATGCCCCACTCTATGTAGATGATACCCCTTCGCTTTCCGTCTTTGAACTTCGTACCAAAGCCCGTCGTCTGGTAAGAGAACATGGAGTCAAAATCATCATTATTGACTACCTTCAGTTGATGAATGCCAGTGGTATGTCTTATGGTAGCAGGCAGGAAGAAGTTAGTACCATTTCTCGTTCGCTTAAGGGCTTAGCCAAAGAACTTAATATCCCTATCATTGCTTTGTCTCAGTTAAATCGTGGAGTAGAGAATCGCGAAGGCATTGAAGGTAAACGTCCGCAATTGAGCGACCTTCGTGAGTCTGGTGCCATAGAGCAGGATGCCGATATGGTTTGTTTCATCCACCGTCCCGAATATTACAAGATCTATTCAGATGATAAAGGAAATGATCTTCGAGGCATGGCTGAAATTATCATTGCCAAGCATCGTAATGGTGCTACCGGTGATGTCTTGCTTCGGTTTAAAGCCGAATATGCTAAGTTTCAGAATCCGGATGACGATATGATTATTCCGATGCCTGATGCTGGTGCTATGCTTGGTTCGAAACTGAATAACACTGCCGGAGGCAACGTTCCTCCTCCACATGTAGAAAGTGCGCCTATACCTAATAATCCTTTTGGCGGGTCGGGAGATAACGGACCGTTACCTTTTTAATATAACCTTTCCCTTCTTCTAACTATTATTAAAGACAAAACAATGCATAAATTACTTTCTTTGCCGCCCAATTTGGTGACTTGCTTTCACGAACTCGAAGGTGTTCAGTCTGCCGATTGGTTTTGTTGTTCAGATCCTATAGGAACCAAGCTTGGATCCGGTGGTGGCACTGCTTGGTTGCTCGAAGAGTGTTACAAACAAACCGGTCACAATGTTTCATTTGACCAATGGTTAGAAAAAGAAAAACGTATCTTGCTGCATGCCGGGGGACAAAGTAGACGTTTGCCCGGATATGCTCCTTCAGGTAAAATATTAACTCCGATACCTGTCTTTCGGTGGGAGAGAGGACAACGGTTGGGACAAAATCTTCTTTCATTGCAACTGCCACTTTATGAGAAAATCATGTCTTTTGCGCCCGATTCATTGCACACGCTCATTGCCAGTGGAGATGTTTATATCCGTTCCGAAAAGCCTTTGCAGGTAATTCCTGAAGTAGATGTAGTGTGTTATGGCCTTTGGGTAGATCCTTCTCTGGCAACGCATCACGGTGTGTATGTCTCTGACAGAAATCATCCGGGTGAACTTGATTTTATGATTCAGAAGCCTTCTTTAGCTGAGCTCGAAAGTCTCTCAAAAACACATTTGTTTCTGATGGATGTCGGCATCTGGTTACTGAGTGATAAAGCTATAAAGTTATTGATGAAGCGCTCTCATAAAGAGAATGCCGATGAACTATCTTATTATGATCTATATTCCGAATTTGGACTTTCATTGGGAAACCACCCACGATTAGCTGACGAAGAAATCAATACGCTATCGGTTGCCATTCTACCTTTGCCAGGTGGTGAGTTCTATCATTATGGCACAAGTCGGGAGCTTATTTCATCTACCGTAGCCATACAAAATAAGGTCTATGATCAGCGACAGATTATGCATCGCAGGATAAAGCCTAATCCGGCTATGTTTGTGCAAAATGCTGCTGTGCAAGTGCTGCTTTCTCCCGTAAACGCGGATATTTGGATAGAGAATAGCTTCATTGGCTCACAATGGTTGCTGGGAAGTAAGCAGATCATTACAGGTGTGCCGGTGAATGACTGGGCATTGTTCTTGCCCGATGGCGTATGTGTGGATGTAGTGCCCGTTGGAGAAAAAGAATGGATAGCTCGTCCGTATGGCATTGATGATGTATTTAAAGGAGATCTAGCGAGTGTAGTAACACACTTCACAGGCATACCGTTCAGTGAATGGATGGAAAAAAGAGGGCTTACATCAGTTGATTTGAAGGGAGTTAACACAACAGATATCCAGTCCACTGCTCTGTTCCCTGTTGTGACAAATGTAGATGATTTAGGCAAAGTACTTCGTTGGATGATTTCCGAGCCTACACTTGAAGAAGGAAAGGCTATTTGGCTACAAGTCAATCGATTATCAGCAGATGAAATATCTGCTTCTGCCAACTTGAAGAGATTATATAAACAACGTGAGGCGTTCCGCAAAGAGAATTGGCAGACGCTTGCCGATAATTATGAAAAAAGTGTTTTTTATCAACTTGATCTGGCTAATGCCGCAGAAGAATTTGTACGCTTGCACGTGGATGAACCGGCCATGCTGCCCGCCGATGCTTTGTTGATGTCAAGAATACACAACCACATGTTTCGTTCGCGTATCCTTAAACTAAAAGGAGATGAAGCTAAAATTGAAGAACAGGCTGCTTTCGAGTTACTTCGTGATGGTCTTTTAGGAGAAATACAGGATAAGAAAAGTCTTCCTTCGCTGAGTGTTTATCCCGATCAGATAGTGTGGGGGCGTAGTCCTGTGCGCATTGATGTAGCTGGTGGATGGACAGATACTCCACCTTATGCGCTTTATTCGGGTGGCAATGTAGTCAATCTGGCTATTGAACTGAATGGGCAACCTCCTTTGCAAGTATATGTGAAACCTTGCACAGAACCTCACATCGTTCTTCGCTCTATCGATATGGGAGCTTTGGAGGTGGTCGACAGCTACGAAGAATTGCGAAATTACAAAAAAATTGGCTCTCCGTTTTCTATTCCAAAAGCGGCGCTTGTACTGGCGGGATTCTCACCCGACTTTTCGGCTAAGAAATATGCTACCCTGCAAGATCAACTAAAAGATTTCGGTGCAGGCATCGAAGTAACCTTGTTGGCAGCTATTCCGGCAGGTTCAGGATTGGGTACCAGTTCTATTCTTGCATCTACTGTGTTAGGTGCCATTAGTGACTTTTGCGGACTGGCTTGGGATAAATGCGAAATATGTCGTCGCACACTGGTACTCGAGCAATTGCTCACCACAGGTGGCGGTTGGCAAGATCAATATGGTGGGGTACTTCATGGCATCAAGTTATTGCAAACTGAGAGTGGTTTTTCGCAAGATCCGTTGGTGCGCTGGTTGCCCGATTACCTCTTCAATCAGCCCGAATACAAAGCGTGTCACTTGTTGTACTACACAGGCATCACACGCACTGCAAAGGGTATATTAGGAGAAATTGTCAGTTCCATGTTTCTCAATTCATCCGTTCATCTTGCTTTACTCTCCGAAATGAAATTTCATGCTTTGGATATGAGTGAAGCCATTCAACGGGGAAACTTTGCAGAATATGGACATTTGGTAGGCAAATCGTGGATGCAAAATAAAGCACTGGACTATGGTACTAATCCCCCGGCGGTGGAAGCTATCATTCATTTGATAAAAGACTATACCTTGGGCTACAAGCTACCCGGAGCTGGTGGTGGTGGCTATCTTTATATGATTGCCAAAGACTTACAAGCGGCTATCCGTATCCGTGAAATATTGACGGAACATGCCCCTAATCCGCGGGCACGCTTTGTAGAGATGACACTATCAGATAAAGGATTACAAATTTCTCGTTCATAACAACTGCTAAAAGTGATAGTTAACCATAAATTAACTCATTTCACAAGCATAAAACAATATCAGAAACGATGATGAAAATAGTAAAGACAAAAGACGGTATCTCTTACCTTTGGCCATTTATATTGGTCACTTCTCTTTTCTTTCTGTGGGGCTTTGCCCATAGTATTCTCGATGTGCTGAACAAGCATTTTCAGGAAGTACTGGTCATATCAAAAGCCCGATCGGCTTTGATACAGGCAGTGGTTTATGGCGGTTATTTCTTGATGGCTTTGCCGGCAGGTGCTTTCATCAAGCGCTATGGTTATCGGAAAGGGGTGATACTTGGCTTACTACTCTATGCTGTAGGCGCTTTTATGTTTATACCGGGCAGCAAGATGATGTCGTTTGAGTTCTTTTTGGTATCGCTGTTCATCATCGGCTGCGGACTCACTTGTCTTGAAACGGCTGCGAATCCTTACATTACGGTGCTTGGAGAGCCGGAATACGGTGCAGGCAGATTAAATCTGGCACAGTCGTTCAATGGGTTGGGATGGATACTCGGCCCATTGGTAGGAGGTTTAGTTCTCTTTGATGGTGGAGATATCGCATTCCCATATATAGGTATAGGGTGCCTGGTTGTTCTTGTAGCCTTTTTCTTTATGCGCATTCGCCTGCCAGAAGTGAAAGAGGAACTGATTGATGAAGCAGAGGGTGTTGAAAAGGGACTCTGGAAGTATCCTCATTTCACTTGGGGGGTAGTTGCCTTATTTTGCTACGTAGCTGCTCAGACAGGAATCAATAGTTTTTTTATCAACTATGTGACCGAGGCAAACCTAGGTTTCAACAATAGTGATGCCGCCATGTTACTTTCGTTTGGAGGGATGGGGCTATTCATGTTTGGTCGCTTTCTGGGTAGCTGGTTGATGAATCGCATACCTGCCGAATGGCTGCTTATTTGTTTTTCTGTAGGTGCTTCGCTATGCATGCTTTTAGTGATAGTCGGTTTGGGATGGCTTTCTATATCGGCATTGTTCGTTTGCTATTTGTTCGAGTCGATCATGTTTCCTACTATTTTCGCTCTGTCCATTCGTAAGCTGGGAGGGCATACCAAAAAAGCTTCTTCATTTCTTATTATGGCCATCGTTGGTGGGGCTGTTGCTCCTGTGTTGATGGGTTTTATTGGTGAACATAACATGGCCATCGGTTTCATTGTACCTCTTATCTGTTTCTTTGTGATTGCCGGATATTCGATTATGTATAGACGCATATCTCGTAGCTAAATAGATAAAAGACAAGCTTCTTTATTTACAATAAATAATACTATTGTTCAATGCATAACTTCAGCGTGTTGAATACCTGACTTCAGCGTGTTGAAGTCAGGTACTCGACACGCTGAAGTCGGATATTCTATCCACCCCTCTCAGAAAGGCTGTAGAAGGGGGTCTCTCGATTTCTACGATCTTTACATAACATAAAAGTGAAGATAAAATAATAAAGGTTTCTTTTACTACGTTATGACGAAGAGGACTGTTGAATAAAAGATGTTGGTACTCTGCTTTTGCACTAAATGCCTTACCTCAAAATAAGGGATGTAATCAGTTATGTCTTCTGATTTCTGCTATTTCTTGCCTTATTCTTCTACTAAAAGCATTCGTTTAAATGAATATATAGTCGTTTTTTCTGTCTTATTATTCCCAGCTAACCGAAAAAACTTATTAAATTTGCAAGTCGTTTTTGAAAACAATAAAATCTTCATGATATGAATATCTCTTATAATTGGCTGAAAGAGTATGTCGACTTTGACTTAACCCCTGACGAAGTGGCGGCTGCGCTTACTTCTATTGGATTGGAAACAGGTGGTGTGGAAGAGGTTCAAACCATTAAAGGCGGTCTGGAAGGGCTCGTCATTGGCGAAGTGCTGACATGCATCGAACATCCCAATTCTGACCATTTACACATTACCACTGTTAACTTGGGTGATGGCGAACCAACACAGATTGTGTGCGGTGCTTCCAATGTTGCCGCAGGACAGAAAGTAGTTGTGGCTACTCTGGGCGCAAAACTTTATGATGGTGATGATTGCTTTACGATTAAGAAATCAAAAATACGTGGGGTTGAGTCTATCGGCATGATTTGTGCCGAAGATGAAATTGGCATAGGTACCTCTCACGATGGTATAATTGTTCTTCCGGCTGAAGCCGTTCCGGGCACACCAGCCAAAGATTATTATAATATCAAAAGCGACTACGTGCTTGAGGTGGATATCACACCTAACCGTGCAGATGCTTGTTCACACTACGGAGTAGCTCGTGACTTGTATGCTTACCTTCTTCAAAACGGATACAAAACGTCTCTGATTCGCCCTTCGATAGATGCGTTTGCCGTTGAGAATCATGATCTGGATATTCAGGTGACGGTGGAGAACAGCGAAGCATGTCCTCGATATGCCGGTGTTTCTGTAAAAGGAGTAACGGTGAAAGAAAGTCCGGCATGGTTGCAGGATAAACTGCGCATCATTGGTATCCGTCCTATAAATAATGTAGTAGACATCACCAATTATATTGTGCATGCTTTCGGTCAACCTTTGCATTGTTTTGATGCTGCGAAAATCAAAGGAAATAGCGTTGTGGTGAAGACAATGCCCGAAGGTACTCCTTTTATTACTCTTGACGGGGTAGAACGTAAGTTGGCCGACCGTGATTTAATGATTTGCCACAAAGAAGAGGCGATGTGTATTGCCGGTGTATTTGGTGGACTAGATTCTGGTTCTACTGAAACAACCACCGATGTGTTCTTGGAAAGTGCTTATTTTCATCCTACGTGGGTGCGTAAAACTGCTCGTCGTCACGGATTGAACACCGATGCTTCTTTCCGTTTCGAAAGAGGTATAGACCCCAACGCCACTCTCTACTGCCTGAAGCTTGCTGCTTTGATGGTAAAAGAAATAGCTGGTGGTACTGTGGCATGTGACATCAAAGATGTATGTGCTGCTCCTGCTGAATATTTTATAGTGGAGCTTACTTATGAGAAAGTGAACACGCTAATTGGAAAAGTGATTCCGGTAGAGACCATAAAAAACATCGTTGCCAGCCTGGAAATGAAGATTACAGATGAAACTACCGAAGGACTTACTCTAGCCGTTCCTCCTTATCGGGTAGATGTGCAGCGCGATGTGGATGTGATAGAAGACATCCTGCGTATTTATGGATATAATAATGTAGAAATACCTAATACCTTAAAATCAAGCCTTACAACAAAAGGAGAGGCTGATAAATCGAATAAACTGCAAAACCTTGTGTCTGAACAACTTGTAGGGTGTGGCTTCAATGAAATATTGAATAATTCATTGACTCGTGCTGCTTATTATGACGGCTTGGAAACATACGCTTCGGCTAACTTGGTGATGCTGATGAATCCTTTGAGTGCCGACCTAAACTGCATGCGTCAGACACTTTTGTTTGGTGGTTTGGAAAGTATAGCTCATAATGCCAATCGCAAGAATGCCGATTTGAAGTTCTTTGAGTTTGGCAATTGCTACTACTTCAACGCCGATAAAAAGAACCCTGAGAAGGTGCTGGCTGCTTATAATGAAGATTATCATTTAGGTTTATGGATTAGCGGTAAAAAAGTTTCCAATTCATGGGCCCATGCAGACGAAGACAGTTCTGTGTACGAGTTAAAAGCGTATGTGGAAAATATCCTTCAACGCCTTGGACTTGATCTGCAGAATCTGGTAATAGGCAATCTTACCGATGATATTTTTGCAGCCGCACTTTCGGTACATACCAAAGGAGGGAAAAAACTTGCAATTTTCGGCGTTGTTGCCAAAAAGCTTTTAAAGGCGTTTGATATCGACAATGAAGTTTATTATGCCGACCTTAACTGGAAAGAGCTAATGAAAGCCATTAAATCAGTAAAAGTAAGCTATCAAGAGCTATCAAAATTTCCCGCAGTGAAGCGAGATTTGGCTCTGCTTATCGATCGAAATATTACGTTTGCCGAGATTGAAAAAATAGCCTACGAGACAGAGAAAAAACTACTTCGTGATGTTTCCTTATTTGATGTTTACGAAGGTAAAAATCTGGAAGTTGGCAAAAAATCGTACGCAGTGAGCTTCTTGCTTCAAGATGAAACGCAAACACTGAACGAGAAGACGATTGATAAAGTGATGTCAAAACTGGTAAAGAACCTGGAAGACAAGTTAGGAGCTAAGTTGAGGTAGATATAAATTAAGGAGAGAAATAATAAAATTATAAAAATAATTGGCCTCTTTGTCTTTAATGGGAAAGTGGAGGCCAGCAAAATTAGAACCAATGGGAAGAGCGTTTGAGTATAGAAAAGCGACGAAGATGAAGAGATGGGGCAATATGGCCCGTACATTCACGAGAATAGGTAAACAAATTGCAATTGCTGTAAAGGCAGGTGGACCGGATGCAGAGAATAATCCTCACTTAAGAGCGGTAATAGCCAATGCTAAACGCGAAAACATGCCGAAAGACAATGTGGAACGTGCTATCAAAAATGCGATGGGAAAAGACCAAAAAGACTATAAGGAAATGGTCTATGAAGGTTATGGCCCCTTCGGCATTGCTGTGTTGGTGGAGACGGCTACAGATAACACAACTCGTACAGTAGCCAATGTACGTAGTATCTTCAATAAATTGGGAGGAACGCTGGGCACATCTGGTAGTTTGGATTTCATGTTCAGCCACAAATCTGTATTTACTATCGCTAAGAAAGAGGGCATGTCTGTTGAAGACCTTATTCTCGAACTCATAGAGTTTGGAGTAGACGAAGATGTGGATGAAGATGGAGATGAAATCACGCTTTATGGTGAATTCCAGTCTTTTAACCTCATTCAAACTTATCTGGAAGAAAACGGTTACGAAATAAAGAGCTCTGAATTTACTCGTATACCAACGGATGAAAAAGAACTTACTCCGGAACAACGTGCTACGATTGAAAAAATGATAGACCGCTTTGAAGACGATGAAGACGTGCAAAATGTGTACACTAACATGAAGCCAGAGTTAGAAGAAGAGTAATGAAACATAATTATAAAACGAAGGGAACGTGCAGTACCAACATTGAGCTTGACGTAGAAGATGGTGTTCTGAAAGAAGTCTTTTTTTGGGGAGGTTGCAACGGCAATCTTCAAGGCATTTCTCGTTTAGTGAAGGACATGCCTGTGAATAAGATCATTGAAACTCTTGAAGGCATTCGTTGTGGAGGACGAGCAACTTCATGTCCCGATCAATTATGCAAGGCACTTCATGAAATAGGATATTGATTTTTTTGTAATCAGTTCTTAGCGGTCGTAGATTAATAACGCAGGTTATTCGTCTGTGACCGTTAACATTTATAGACGTTTTTGAACTTTACTGATAGAGTGCTTGTTTTTAATCATTATCTTTACGCAAACATAAATAATATCACTATGCGAAATATACTCAATGATTTAAAACGGAAAGACCACAAACGTCATTTGGGTGGTCTGGACATATTCAGATATATAGGCCCCGGTTTGTTGGTTACTGTGGGTTTCATTGATCCTGGTAACTGGGCTTCTAACTTTGCAGCGGGTTCTGAATTTGGCTATTCTCTCCTTTGGGTGGTTACACTTTCTACTATTATGCTCATCGTATTGCAGCATAACGTGGCTCATTTGGGCATCGTTACCGGTCTTTGCTTGTCTGAAGCTGCTACACAGTACACTCCCAAGTGGATATCACGACCTATACTGGCCACTGCAGTATTGGCCTCTATCTCTACTTCGTTGGCCGAAATACTGGGTGGAGCTATCGCTTTGCAAATGTTATTCGATATACCTATTATATGGGGAGCTATTCTTACCACCATCTTTGTCTCTGTCATGCTATTTACCAATTCATATAAGAAGATAGAACGCTCGATCATTGCATTTGTCTCCGTCATTGGAATTTCTTTTATTTACGAACTGTTTTTGGTGGAGATCGATTGGCCGCTTGCTGCCCGTGGATGGGTTACGCCCGTTATCCCCGATGGCAGTATGCTCATCATTATGAGTGTGCTGGGAGCTGTGGTGATGCCACACAATCTATTCTTGCATTCCGAGGTCATCCAGAGTCACGAATACAACAAAAAAGACGACGCTTCCATTAAACGTGTGTTGAAATACGAACTGTATGACACACTATTTTCAATGATCGTAGGATGGGCTATCAATAGCGCTATGATTCTTCTGGCAGCAGCCACATTCTTTAAAAGTGGTATTCATGTAGAAGAATTGCAACAAGCCAAATCGTTGCTGGAGCCTTTGCTAGGAAGTAATGCGGCTATTGTTTTTGCTTTGGCATTGCTTATGGCAGGCATTTCGTCCACCATTACAAGTGGAATGGCAGCAGGATCTATCTTCTCTGGCATTTTTGGTGAACCTTATCACATCAAAGATATCCACTCATTATTTGGTGTTATTCTTTCTCTAGGCCTTGCGTTACTGATTATTTTTTTCATTGGAGATCCGTTTAAAGGCTTGATCATTTCGCAAATGATATTGAGCATTCAATTACCGTTTACTGTCTTTTTGCAGGTGGGCCTTACGTCTTCATCCAAAGTAATGGGTAAATATGTAAATAGCAAGTGGAGTACTTTTGTGTTGTATTCCATTGCAGTGATCGTTACAGTATTAAACATCATGCTATTATTCTCTTGACTCACATTAAAATAACTAGTCGTATTATCATTTAATTTGGTGATATAGCAATTGCTTTCTTGTCACCCAAAACAACTATAGAATAAGAATATGAATGAAAAAGAAAATCGGGTAGAACGAGCAAATGAACTTTTCAAAAGCGGATACAATTGCTCGCAATCCGTTGTGGCAGCATTTGCCGATATGTACGGATTTACAGAAGAACAAGCACTTCGTATGTCTGCTTCTTTTGGCGGAGGGATTGGTCGAATGCGCGAAACTTGTGGAGCAGCATGCGGCATGTTCCTTCTGGCCGGACTAGAAAAAGGTGCCATTGAGGCAAAAGATAAGGAGGGGAAAGCGGCAAATTACGCACTGGTACAGGAATTAGCAGCCGAATTTAAAAAGAGAAACGGATCTTTGATTTGTGCCGAATTATTGGGATTGAAGAAGAAAGACCAGATCACTTTCGTTCCAGAAGAGCGTACAGAACAGTATTATGCCAAGAGACCATGTCCTAAAATGGTAGAAGAAGCTGCAAAGATTTGGGAAGAGTATCTCTTAAATAAGAAAAAGTGATGTCTTTGCCTGTACTTTTATTACATTTATATAAAAAACATCGGCTTAATGTGTTGTATAACATAATTATAGCTATATTTGTGATGAGATAAAATCTGATTGTATTGCTACATTCAGGTTGATAAAATAGAGTCTAACTAAAATTTCTAAAGCAATGTTGAAAGAAAAAGCAGGCATTATTGCAGGTAAAATCTGGAATGCACTTAATGAAAACGAAGGACTTACAGCCAAAGAGTTGAAAAAAGCAACTAAATTAGTAGACAAGGATCTTTTCCTTGGACTTGGTTGGTTATTAAGAGAAGACAAAATCTCTACTACGGAGGTTGGAGAAGAACTTTTTGTGAAACTGAGCTAAAACGGTTTTTAACTGACGTAAAAAAAGTGCGTTGATACATACGATATGTATCAACGCACTTTTTTTTATACTTCCATTTACGTATCTTTGCCCCCAAATATATATACTTAGATATCCAACATGAAGAATATTCGTAACTTTTGTATCATAGCTCACATAGATCACGGGAAATCAACTTTGGCCGACCGCTTGCTTGAGTTTACCAAAACTATCCTGATAACCGGTGGACAAATGCTCGACGATATGGATCTGGAAAGGGAAAGAGGCATTACTATCAAAAGTCATGCCATCCAAATGGAATATATATATAACGATGAAAAGTATATTCTAAACCTGATAGATACTCCGGGACATGTGGACTTTTCTTACGAAGTTTCCCGTTCGATAGCCGCTTGCGAGGGCGCATTACTTATTGTAGATGCTTCGCAGGGTGTACAAGCACAGACTATCTCAAATTTGTATATGGCTATTGAGCATGATTTGGAGATCATTCCGGTGATCAATAAATGCGATATGGCTAGTGCTATGCCCGAGGAAGTAGAAGATGAAATTGTAGAGCTACTTGGTTGCAAACGCGAAGAAATTATTCGCGCATCGGGAAAGACAGGTATGGGTATTGAAGAGATATTGGCAGCCGTTATAGAGCGTATCCCTTGTCCCAAGGGAGATGAAGAAGCACCATTGCAAGCTTTGATTTTTGATTCTGTATTCAATTCTTTCCGTGGAATTATCGCTTATTTCAAGATAACCAATGGCATTATTCGTACAGGAGATAAAGTGAAATTCTTCAATACAGGTAAGGAATATGCTGCCGACGAAATTGGTGTGCTCCGAATGGACATGATTCCTCGAAAAGAGCTTCGTACGGGAGATGTGGGCTATATTATTTCCGGCATTAAAACTTCTAAAGAGGTAAAAGTAGGAGATACGGTTACCCATATTTCTCGTCCATGTGCAAAAGCTATTTCAGGTTTTGAAGAGGTAAAACCAATGGTTTTTGCCGGTGTTTATCCCATCGAAGCAGAAGAATTTGAAGACTTGCGTGCTTCACTGGAGAAACTACAACTCAACGATGCCTCACTCACTTTTCAACCCGAGTCCTCTTTGGCATTGGGTTTTGGTTTCCGTTGCGGGTTCCTTGGTTTGCTTCACATGGAGATTGTGCAAGAACGCTTGGATCGTGAGTTTGACATGAATGTGATAACTACCGTTCCCAATGTGTCTTACCGTATTTACGATAAGCAAGGAGAGATGACGGAAGTTCATAACCCCGGCGGAATGCCCGATCAAACATTGATAGATCATATTGAAGAACCTTATATAAAAGCTTCTGTCATCACAACAACCGATTACATCGGCCCGATTATGAGCCTATGTTTGGGTAAGCGTGGCGAACTACTTAAGCAAGAATATATTTCGGGAAATCGCATAGAGATTCATTATAATATGCCTTTGGGCGAAATTGTGATCGATTTTTATGATCGACTGAAAAGTATTTCAAAGGGATATGCTTCGTTTGATTACCATCCGAATGGTTTTCGTCCATCGAAACTAATCAAACTAGATATACTGTTGAACGGAGAGCCAGTTGACGCCTTATCTACACTTACACACGTAGACAATGCATACGAGCTGGGCAAACGCATGTGCGAAAAATTAAAAGAACTCATTCCTCGTCAGCAGTTTGATATTGCTATACAGGCAGCCATAGGTGCTAAGATTATCTCTCGTGAAACAATCAAGGCTGTGCGTAAGGATGTGACAGCCAAATGTTATGGTGGTGACATCAGCCGTAAGCGCAAGTTGCTTGAAAAGCAGAAGAAAGGTAAGAAGCGCATGAAGCAAATTGGTAACGTTGAAGTGCCTCAAAAAGCTTTCTTAGCTGTGTTGAAGCTCGATTAATATAAAAAAGAGAAAAGGACAGCAAATACCGTGTTCGCAGAACTTTCAGCGATGCTGTCCTTTTTTCATAAATAACAAATCATATGAAAAAAGTTCTGAATACCATTTTTGAAAAAATTCATACCATACAACATCTTGCTTCCATGACTATTGTGGCAAGTATTTTATTGTTTCTAGCTGCACTCCTTGCGGCTGTAATGGCCAACTCATCTTTGGCTCCGGCTTATCAGGAATTTCTATTACAACAAGTTAGCCTTCAAATCGGAGATTTTAATCTTTTCTCTCATGGTGAACATAGCCTCACAGTACTTCAATTTATCAATGATGGATTGATGACCTTATTCTTCTTTTTGGTTGGTATTGAGATAAAACGAGAGCTACTTGTAGGCGAATTATCTTCTGTCAGAAAAGCAATTTTACCTTTTATTGCCGCTTGTGGTGGTATGATAATCCCTGTACTCATTTATGTTCTTATCTGTCCCCCAGGCACTGAAAGTGGTCAAGGGCTAGCCATACCAATGGCTACTGACATCGCTTTTTCTCTGGGAGTGCTTAGTTTGTTAGGCAAGCGTGTTCCATTGAGTTTAAAAATATTTCTTACTGCTTTTGCTGTAGTAGATGATATAGGAGGAATTATAGTTATTGCTGTTTTCTATAGTTCTCATGTAGCAGTCAATTATCTTTTATGGGCTGCGTTATTACTTGTTCTTCTTCATTTAATAGGCAAACGCGGGAGTACCAACAAAACCTTTTTTCTGCTTATTGGCATTATTGTTTGGTATATGTTTCTCCAGTCTGGAATTCATAGCACCATTGCAGGGGTTATACTTGCATTCCTTGTACCTGCCAGACCGCAGTTGCATGTGGGTAAGTATATAGAGAATATTCGTTGCACTATTAATTCTTTTCCGGTATCGGATAAAGATGATATAGTACTTACAAATAAGCAGATAGCTAAGTTGAAGAGAGTGGAATCTGCATCTGATCGTGTAATCAGTCCATTGCAATCGATGGAAGATAACTTACATATATCAGTCAATTATATCATCCTTCCTCTGTTTGCTTTTGCCAATGCAGGGGTAGCGTTTAGTGGCAATGGTGAGCCGATAGGAGATGTTACATTGGCAGTAGCTTTTGGTTTGTTATTTGGAAAATTCTTCGGAATATTCTCATTTACCTGGATTGCTGTGAAACTGAAAGTAGCAAGCATGCCTCGCACCATGGATTGGAAGAGCGTTTCCGGAATATCTCTTTTGGGTGGTATCGGATTTACTGTCTCTTTATTTATTGCCAACCTTTCGTTTGGAACCACTCATCCTGTATTGCTGAATCAAGCTAAATTAGGGATACTTGCCGGTACAGCTATTGCTGGTCTACTCGGTTATTTAATACTTTATTTTGCATTGCCTCGTCACAAAGTTCATCAGTAATAAATAGAAAAGAGCCATATTCAATTCACCTTGTGGAATGAAAAATGGCTCTTTTTCACTTACTTGAAAAGAGGGTCTGCCTTTATTCCTCTTCTTCCTCAATATTGTCATTATCATCTAGTGGAAGAATCTTTTGGCTCTCTTCATGTGGTAATTCCTGAACTTGTCGTAACTTTCGTTCGATGGCGCGTGTACGTTTGCCCATCACTTCTTCCAATTGATCACCGGCACTCTGAAGATTCTTTTGCACTTTTTCGAGTAAACCGCCAAACTTTCCAAACTCAGTTTTTACAGCTCCAAGAATCGTCCACACTTCACTAGTGCGCTTCTGAATAGCCAGAGTGCGGAAACCCATTTGCAAACTGTTGAGTATAGCACCCAAAGTAGTAGGTCCGGTTACTACAACCTTATATTCTCGTTGTAATACTTCGACTAATGCCGTGCGACGGATGACCTCGGCATAAATACTTTCGAAAGGAAGAAATAAAATGGCGAAATCGGTTGTATAAGGAGGATCAATGTATTTATCATGAATGTCCTTAGCCATTTTCTTGATGGTTACTTCCAACTGCTTGCCCGAAGATTCTATAAGGACAGCGTCACCCGCTTCAAAAGCATCATAATATTGCTCATATATATCTTTGGGGAATTTAGCATCTATAGGCAGGTACACCGTGTTATTGTCATCATCTTTACCGGGAAGTTTAATGGCATATTCCACAAATTCGGTACCACTCTTTTTCGTTTTTACGTTAGCGTCATATTGTTCCGGACTCATCATTTGTTCAAGCAAAGCACCTAGTTGCACTTCACCGAAAGTTCCCCGCATCTTTACATTACTCAGCACCTTCTTCAGTCCGCCAACATCCTGAGCCAATGATTTCATTTCACCCAGTCCTCGTTGTACATTCTCGAGTTGGGTACGAACTATTTCAAACGACTGGCCAATGCGTTCATTCAAGGTTTTTTGTAGTTTTTCCTCTACCATCAACCGCATATCATCCAGTCGTTTCTCCGTCGACAGAATAAGTTGTTCCTGCTGCCGAGCCATCATATCAAACTTTTGTCGCTGTAATTCTCCCGTAGTAAGCATGTTCTTATGCATGGCATCTTGCAACTGCTGCATACTTTGATTCAGCGTTTGAGTCACTTCCATTCGCAACTCACGGATACTTCGGTTGAGCTCTTCCCGATTCTCCTGCATCTGTTGGCGTAGTGCCGCTTGCAATTGATTCGTTTGTTTATCGCTACTCTTAGTCAGAGAAGTGATGAGTAAAATAATAAGAAGAGACGCATTTAGTACTAATAAAGCTAATTCCATAAGCTAGAGTAGGGGATAAATTACATTATTTTGAGAGCTTCCGAAACCGATTATTACCCATCTAGTTTATATAGAACTCTTATTAGGAGTTAGGCACCAATTGGCCTTAAAAGGGTTCAATTGATGCCTAACTTTATTAATAAGTCAAGATCTCATTACCAGTCTCAGTAATCAGCAACATCTTTTCCCATTGTGCAGAAGGCAGCCCATCATCCGTCAGAACCGTCCATCCGTCGGCCTGGTTAATGAACACATCGTAAGCTCCCATATTGATCATTGGCTCGATGGTGAAAGTCATGCCCGGTAGAATCATTGTTCCTGTGCCCCTACGTCCGAAATGCTCTACATCGGGTGATTCATGAAACTCTATTCCTACACCGTGTCCGCAAAGATCACGCACTACGCTAAAGCCATTTTTCTCTGCATGTTCCTGGATAGCCGCACCTACATCTCCTAAACGAGCCCAGGGTTGAGCTGCTGCTATTCCTATCTCCAGGCACTCTTTGGTTACCTCTACTAGTTTTTTCTTGTCGGGGCTCACTTCGCCAATCATAAACATGCGTGATGCATCCGAAAAATATCCGTTTAGGATAGTCGATACATCTACGTTCACAATATCTCCGCTGCGCAGAACTTCTTTCTCGTTTGGAATGCCATGGCACACCACTTCATTGATTGAAGTACATACACTTTTGGGAAAACCTTCATAATTGAGCGGAGCAGGAATTGCCCCATGGCCCACAGTATAGTCATATACCAGCTTATCTATCTCTGCTGTAGACATACCCTCACGGATATTAGCAGCCACACAATCCAATACACCAGTGTTTATCTTGGCACTTTCTCGAATACCTTCAATTTGTTCCGGAGTTCTAATAACCCTTCTTGGAGGGAGTTTATAACCTAGTTTTCTGTATTTTTGAATTTTATCTTCAATCTCTGCCGAATAGTTTTCAGGAGTAAATCGGCCTCCCTTCAATAGCTTTTTCATCATATTAATTATTCTTTCTTAAAACAAAAATAAACTTTTATTTCCGTTTTATTCTATTCGCTAGTGCTTATTTATTTAAAATTATATATTGTTCCTTTTGAAATCAAGCGTGCATCCTTTTCTCTATAGCGAATGAATCATTTTTATGCTAATGTTGAAGGATTAAGAGAATTAATATACGGTTAAAATAGGCATATAGATACATGAAAAACTGGCGATTAAAAAAATAATCTACTATCTTTGCCACTGGTAAAGATAACCGAAGATTAATACATATATTTATTATGAAGGAAAGAATACTTGTTACTGGTGGTACGGGCTATATCGGTTCGCATACTGTGGTAGAACTACAAAATAGTGGATACGAAGTTATCATAGTCGATAATCTCTCCAACTCTAGTGTTGATGTGGTAGATAACATCGAAAAAGTGTCCGGTATCCGTCCGGTTTTCGAACAAATCGATTGCTTAGATCTTAAAGGCATGGATGCACTATTCGCTAAATACGTTGGCATCAAAGCCATTATTCACTTCGCAGCCAGCAAGGCAGTAGGCGAATCTGTTCAGAAACCATTGCTTTACTACCGCAACAATTTACTTTCGCTGGTTAATCTTCTCGAACTGATGCCTAAACATCATGTAGGAGGAATCGTATTCTCTTCTTCATGTACCGTCTATGGCCAACCCGATGAACTTCCCGTAACCGAGCAAGCTCCTATCAAGAAGGCCGAATCTCCCTACGGAAACACAAAACAGATCAATGAAGAAATCATTTGCGATACCATAACTTCAGGAGCTCCCATCAGCGCTATCCTTTTGCGTTACTTCAATCCGATAGGAGCCCATCCAACCGCATTACTGGGAGAATTACCCAATGGAGTTCCTCAGAATCTTATTCCATATCTCACTCAAACTGCCATTGGCATCCGCGAAAAGCTGAATGTTTTTGGTGATGATTATAATACCCCCGACGGGTCGTGTGTCAGAGACTTTATTAACGTAGTCGATTTGGCTAAAGCGCACGTTGTAGCCATTGCCCGCATCCTTCAACAAAAACAGAAGGCAAAAGTAGAGACCTTTAACATTGGCACCGGTCGTGGTCTTTCCGTTTTAGAGTTAATACATGCATTTGAACAGTCTACAGGCGTGAAACTCAACTATCAAATTGTGGGTCGACGTGCAGGAGATATTGAGAAAGTTTGGGCAAATCCAGATTATGCCAATACTGAACTTGGATGGAAAGCCGAGACCTCTATAGAAGACACATTACGCTCTGCGTGGGCTTGGCAGCTTAAACTACGTGAAAAAGGTATTCAATAACAACTTTTATATTAGCATTAATTAACGGTTTTGAAGTAAACAAAACGGAATTAAGATATGTTTTATTGATGCAAGTCGCCTGAACTGATTACGTGTATGCGAATATTTGTAATTGTCACTTATGCCTTCATGGCATAGACAGGTTAATTGCATAGTAGTTTTGTCGTGTTTTATTTTGTGTTTGTGTTGTGGCGGTACTGCGATGAGAATCGAGGTACCGTCTTTTTTTAGTGAACGAATTCTATCACATTCGCTTTTGACATAGCTCCCGGATTGATTCCCGGTTTTCCTTCAGGAACAGGCATATTCAATTTCTTAAAGTATTCCACCCACTCAGGCAAAAACTCTTTCGTTGTTTTTGATTTAAAAGTCATTTCATTGAGAGGGAATATCGGAATTCCATCATTAGCTTTCAATAAAATAAGGTATATCAATTCCGAACAATAATACTTGTCGTTTTTCAAATCAAAACAATAATCGTACTCTTTGCCCACTAATGGCAGCGCCTCTTCTATGGCCCTGGGGATACAATGCTGATATTCATTTTTCAGCCTACCTACAACCGATTTGGGGTAACACTCTTTCTCATCTGCCGGATATAGATATTCCGATAGAGGAGTCATTTTCACTTTCGGATGAGTTGCTTCAATGACATAGATGCTATCGTTCTCTTTGATATAGACCATTCCTACATGGGTAAAGTTATAGTTATCTGCACTAGATGTTACACTCTTAATGGCATTGCCAATCTTACCATTACAAGACTCTTGGAAGATAAGATCGCCATTCTGTAATTTGAAGTGGTCTGCTCCGGGATATAGTAAGGAGAAGAGGGCGATGAATAATAGTTTCATATGCAGTAGTAGATTGAATATTTAATGAACTAAAGTGATTTTGGACACAAATATAGACTAATTGAGACTGATTATCATGCTAAAAACAGAATAGTATCAGCAAGAAAATTTTATAACTTATTTTAATTGCTATTTTCTATCTATTTCTGCTTTATAATATACTACCTTTACACCCGTATTTAATAATATTATAAATGAAAATATTGACTATTGGAGACCTAAAGGCTCGTATCCCTATTATTCAAGGTGGAATGGGTGTTGGTGTCTCTTTATCTGGCTTGGCATCGGCTGTAGCTAATGAAGGTGGTATTGGGGTCATTTCCAGTGCAGGTTTAGGACTTTTATACAATAAGCTATCTGCTAATTTTCTTGAAGCTAGTATCTTGGGCCTCAGAGAAGAGATCAGAAAAGCGCGTGAAAAAGGAAAAGGAATTATCGGAGTCAATGTAATGGTTGCTATGACAAACTTTGCCGACATGGCAAGAATAGCCATTGCAGAGAAAGTAGATCTCATATTCAGCGGAGCAGGTCTTCCACTCGATTTACCTAGCTATTTGGAAAAGGATAGTACTACAAAATTGGTACCTATTGTATCATCTGCTCGTGCGGTAAGAATTATCTGCGAAAAATGGATGAGTCATTATAACTATCTACCAGATGCTGTTGTTGTAGAAGGCCCTAAGGCTGGTGGTCACCTTGGATTCAAAGAGAATCAGATTATGGACGAGCACTTCTCTTTGGAAGAAATTCTCCCTCAGGTAGTTGCTGAAGTATCGTTATTTGAGGAGAAATACAATAAGAAGATACCTGTTATAGCGGCAGGAGGAATTTATACGGGTGCAGATATCTATCGCATGATGCAACTTGGTGCTTCAGGGGTACAGTTAGGAACCCGATTTGTCACCACGAATGAGTGTGATGCCTCTTATGCCTTTAAGGAGCAATACCTCAACGCTAAGGAAATAGATATTGAGATCATTAAAAGTCCGGTTGGCATGCCTGGCCGAGCCATTCTCAGCTCTTTTATCCAGCAAGTGAAAGAAGGGATTAAGCAACCCAAAACTTGTCCTTTTCATTGCATCAAGACGTGCGATATCTCTAAAAGCCCTTATTGTATTATGCTGGCCCTTTACAGTGCCTTCAAAGGTAATTTCAATAATGGCTATGCTTTTGCCGGAGCAAATGCTTATAGGGCTACTCAGATTATGAGTGTAAAAGAGACTATTTCCGGTTTAATGAAAGAGTGGAAAGAAAAAGAGTTTTTCTCAAGAAAAAAATAAGACTTTCACTATTATTACATAGAAATAAGCGAGAATCTCTCTAAAGGAAATTCTCGCTTATTTTTTTGACTACAGTTCGGTTCCAGTTATGCTTCAAGTGCCGTACCGGAAATAACTATTTCACTGCAGGTACCACCCATTTAAAGATATATGGTTCGGGAGGGATAATCAATCTTTCCGATATTTTTGCCATACGCGCAGGTAGTTTCATCAGGTAATCTCTGGCACGCTCAGCTTCATCAGTCAGGTTCTGTATTTTGTCTATCTTCCATTTATTAATCAACTTTTGCATAATATCTACATAATCAGTGGTTGTATATACACCGATGCGTTGTGCCGAATTGGAAAATTGTTCGAATGCACTACTTATCTTTTGTCCTGATTCTCGCAAAAAATGAGCTGGCATAACGATTTTCTGCTTCATCATATAGCTGAAAGCTAACATCATTTCGCTAGGGTCTACTTCAAAGATGCGATTTACAAATTCGCTATATGCATGATGATGCCTCATTTCGTCCCCTGCAATGCGTTTGCAAATACGTGATAACTTTTCATTACCACTTTTTTTTGCCAGTTCGGCTATGCCGTTATGAGATACAAAGGTAGCCAGTTCTTGGAAGCTGGTATAAACGAAGTTTTTATATGGGTCACGTCCTGTGCCGATATCAAAGCCATCGTTTATAAGGTATTGCGTTGTTCGTTCTATTTCCTTCATATTCACTCTCCCCGAAAGGTAGAGATACTTGTTAAGTAAATCGCCATGACGATTTTCTTCTCCTGTCCAATGCCTGATCCACTTAGACCAACCGTTGCGAGCTTCACCATCTACATTATCTATTCCTTCTACTTCCATTAACCATGATTCGTAGGTTGGTAAAGCTTCTTCGGTAATGGTATCGCCTACCAATACCACCCAGAAGTCATAGGGTAACTCTTTAGCCAATTCTCGTAATTCTCTTATGTCTTCGAAGAAAGTGTCTTCTTGCGAATTGGGCAGAAAATCAGTAGGTTGCCATATTTTCTCAACAGGGATTAAATATTGGCTGATAAAATCGTCTATATTCTGTTCTAAGAAGTGCATTACTTCTAAACGGACATTTTTTATTGGCATTAAGTGTAATTTTTATTGTAAATGATTAAATTGAGCAAAATATCAGCTAGCTAACGGCAAAATGGCATTTTAGCTTTGGGCTAATTATTAAACAGAGTTGCCTGCTGTTAGCTATTTATTCTTTCTATTACTGTTTTCTCTGTTCTTTCGAAAATCTCAGAAAACGGTATGCCTGTTATTGCAAAAGGAGGGTGGATTGTAAAAGTGAGTTTATTTCCTAAACCTAGAGGAAAAGATCCCCATTTTGTCATTTTCCAGGAATTATTTATAGTTAGCGGAACCATGTAGGCTGAAGGTGCATATTTGCATAATATCTTCAATCCATTTTTGGCAAAAGCCCTCGGGATACCAGTTTTACTTCTAGTGCCTTCGGGGAATATGACCACCGATCGCTTATTCGATTCAACATATTCGGCTATTCGTTTGATGGCAGGCAGGCTCTGCTTCGGATCTTTGCGGTCTATAACCGCTGATCCTCCATGATTCAGATTGTATGAAATGCTGGGAATGCCTTTGGCTAATTCTTTTTTACTTATAAACTTGGGATGTACTTTCCGCATAAACCATATAATCGCAGGAATATCGTATAAACTTTGGTGATTGGCTGAAATAATCAACGGAACTCCTTGTGGTAGCAAATCGAGGTTTTCAACTTTATAAGTTGTTCCCAATATATAGGTGTTGGCTACCAAGAAAAAATTCAATATATCAACACTCTTTTTATGCGCATCGTATCCAAATAGATTGAAACATATCCACTGTATGGGATGAAATATTAGCAACGAACAAGCGAATAGTAGGTAGTAAATTGTTGATAGTGGGTATGATATAAGCTTTTTCATACGTAAATAGTTCATTCATTTTGCTCTAAAAAGAGAGATTAAATGTGATTTTTAAATTTTAATATTATTTTAATAAAACACTTGAAAGAGATTTATTGTTCAATTTATCTCTAAGATCCGCAGTAATTTTAGCTTTTTCTAAAAGGTGCGATTTCTCCTTGTTGTCTTTATGTAAGATAATAAAGAACACATTGACTTGTGTTCATCATGGTACTACTATTGGCAAGCGGCATAAGCAGTAAGTTCACGAAACGGCATCTATTTTACGCTTCACACGTGTAGTCTCTACAGACTACATGCATGGACCGTAGAGACTACACGTGTGGACAGGGAAAACGCATTATA
>DBTL01000100.1 GCA_002307035.1 Bacteroides sp. UBA1317 | reverse complement strand
CCGCTTCCGCAAGGACAAGGATCATTTCGTCCCACCTTTTGTTCGGAAAAGGCATTATGAAGCATATTATCAGAACCAGCTTGCATTTCAGAAGTACCGTCAGTTTGCATATTAGGCTTTGCTAGCAAACGAGGAGGATTCTCCTTCAACTTGCCTCTAGCAAACAAATCAAAGGCTTCTGTAGCAGAATAGCCTTTCAAAAACCAACGGGGACATTGGTTACAATAATCCACAAAAACTCCCATAACTTCTTGCGCTTCCTCTGTAGAAGAAAGTTTGTCACCAATAATGAAAGAGATAAGAGACATAGGGCTACCCTTCTCTTGGATTCTGGTCCATAAAAGAAGAAGCTTATTATCTGCGACCGTTTCCGTATATCCCAAGCGAGCCATCATACATTCTTTCAGTTCGTCTGATTTTGCGCAAGGAAAATGAGGCAAAGGCATTCTTCCGGCTTCAAACACTTCCTCTTTAGAAAAGTGTTTCAGTTCCTTTACTCTAGGACGTTCGAACAATCTTTCTTCGAACTCTCCTGAGTTGAATAAAAAAGGAGATACTACATAAACATTTGAATCGCAGATTTCCAGCAGATTAAATGTAAGATGTTCTATTAGTAAAGACTGCGCCATACTTATACCGACTTCATATTCCGTCACCGAGTCTCGCAAATACTCACCCACCAATTCCTGCATTTTCAGATAAGGGAGAAAACCATAAAGATTTATAAGACCATAAGCATACTGCTCCACCGTGAAGCGAACAGCTTGTTCTTTAGAAGATAATACATTATCAATATGAGGTGCTATGGCCTCACGCAGTTCATCAAAGATCATATAACCCACTTTGTCTTCTCCTGCCAAATAATCGGCAACGAATACAATAGATAAGGAGCGCAACAAGCTTCCTGCAAATATGCCGAATTCTTCCACACCGGGCTTGGCACCCGGATCCACCAGCTTTCGAAGCAAAAGCAATTCATATTTCGTCAACCGGGTAAGCCACCCTTCCGGGAAAAGCAGAAAAGACTCTGCAAGAGCCATCGCATACTCTTTTTTTCTCAACCTCGAAGGAATTGAAATCTTCAGTAGGGTTGCTATATTAATTAAGTTCTCCTTCGTATTCAGACCTAAGGCATCCACAAATTTCATTGAGGAGCCAGATTTATCTGACTTCAAATTAACCATATTTGTTTTTGTTTGATTTACAAACAAAAATAAGACTTTTGTTTCAAAAAAACTATATCAAAAGAAGGATAAATATTCTACAGAGGAATTAAATATTTAAGATAGCTAAGCTAAGCAATCATGATAGGGAATCTTAGTTGTCACACAGTTGCGTGACCATAGTAACACACATGTGTGACCATAGTACTGCAACTGTGTGATCATAGTCACGCAACTGTGTGACTACGTATTATTCCTATAAAGAAGGACTAGATCATACGAAGTATAGGGATAGATAGTACGAAGAAAAGAAATAAGAAATACATGAAAGACTTGCCCACCAAGAATAACATGCACAGAAGAGACAGGTAATCAACAACAAAACAAGAAGAAGTGTGAAAAATTAATCTTTTTGTTTCGCTATTCAATAACATATTATTTCATATCTTTACAACATGTATCGTTTTATAGCTAATTAATTGTATCTCTTATATTCTTCGTATACATCAATTCACCCCCAAGCTGAGGGTGAATTATTCAGTATCCCACGCTTGGTTAAAAGCAAAGATAACATACTGGCACAATATTCACTTGAATCGAGTAGCCAACCCATTGGCGTTTCTGAGTATATCTTTCT
The DNA here is from genome assembly GCA_002307035.1 of Bacteroides sp. UBA1317. Taxonomy (GTDB): domain Bacteria; phylum Bacteroidota; class Bacteroidia; order Bacteroidales; family Bacteroidaceae; genus Bacteroides. The sequence goes on along the minus strand of DBTL01000100.1, from coordinate 3,968 downwards.
CAATTCGTGACGCAGTGCGTCACGAATTGAGAAAGACGCATTATCGAAAACTCATTTCGGTAGAAAATGAATAAGTTCGCATGTGGTATATGAATGAGGCGGCCAAGGAAAATTGATCGAGCCCACAACTCGCTCGGCAAATTTTCGTGCGCTACTACGAAAGACTGTAATCTAGCGCCACCTAAGAAGCTGTAAAAAATGAAGCCGTTGAACTTTTAGAAAAACCGGCCACAGAAGAATTCATTCGGAACCCTTATATATTGAACTTCATGGACATCAAAGAAGATTCATCCTATTTTGAGAAGGACATTGAGCAAGGATTAATAGACAATATGCAATCTTCTCTGTTAGAGTTAGGAAAAGGCTTTTCCTTTGTGGCCCGACAAAGACGAATGCAATAACAAACATTATTACTACACTAAGAGAAGATGAAATAAAAGATTATCAAGTTCGTAATCTTTCTACTTAAATATTTTGAATAACCAAAAGAATGCGTATATTTGCATTCGTAACCCAATTACTCAGATATAAATGAATCTAAAGATTAAAGATATAGCCCTCATCCGATCGGGAATCTACCAAAAAGATTCCCCCGATGAAGATATTCTATACCTACAGGTAAAAGACTTTAAGCAAAACGGAGAACTAAAAAAAGAAGAGATAAAATCAAGCATTAAGAAAGAAGACAAAATAGAAAGTCATTTACTTTATGATGGCGACTTGCTCTTTGCAGCAAAGGGTACATCAAACTTCTGTGCATTATATAATATAAATATAGGAAAAGCCGTCGCCTCCTCTTCTTTTTTTGTAATAAGGGTAAACAGTCCTATCATTGCTCCAGAATATCTATGCTGGTATCTTAATACCTCCAAGGTATTGAGACAATTAAGTGCAAATGCTGTAGGAAGCTCTACACCGTCAATAACAAAACCGATGCTAGAAGAGCTTGAAATCAGCATCCCGGACATTGAAAAACAAAGAGCCATTGTAGTTTTTAGCGAACTACAAGACGAAGAATTCGCTCTGCATTTACGCATCGCACAAAAAAAGAAAGAGCTGACAGACCACATTCTTAACAAAATCATAAAAAAATAAATAACCAAATGGAAATAAGAACAAGACAAGAAGACATCAACAGAATTGTATGGAAAGCATGTGATACTTTCCGAGGAGTAATTGACCCAAGCCAATACAAAGACTACATTCTCACGATGTTATTTCTCAAATATGTAAGTGATGTCCATAAAGCCAAATATAATGAATATATAGCAAAATACGACGGAGACGCCACAAGGGCAGAAAGAGCAATGAAACGAGAACGCTTCAATGTTCCGGCTGAAAGCTCTTTCGATTATTTGTTTGAACATAGAAACGAAAACAATATAGGTGAACTTATAAACATCGCATTGGCCAACCTCGAAGAAGCAAATCGCGAGAAGATGAGCAGCGAAGATGGAAGCGGCATTTTTCGCAACATAGACTTTAACAGTAGCAATTTGGGGGATGCTAAAGATAAAAATATTCGTTTGAAAAATTTATTACTAGATTTCTCTAGTGAGAAAATGAACTTCAACGAATCATATTTGGAAGGGAACGATATCATCGGAGATGCCTACATGTATCTGGTTTCTACCTTTGCGAGTGAATCCGGCAAAAAAGCCGGCGACTTCTTCACACCGGCAGAAGTTTCTTCTTTGCTGGCTAAGTTAACTAAAAGCAAGCCCGGAGCAAGAATCTGCGACCCTACTTGTGGTTCCGGCTCCTTACTAATTAAAGCCGGACAAGAAGTTGACGGGAATAATTTTTCTCTCTATGGACAAGAATTAAATGGAAGTACCTGGGCATTAGCCATGATGAATATGTTCCTTCACGGGTTTGATAGTGCCATCATCCGATGGGGAGATACCTTGCGAACTCCGAAGCTCAAAGAAGGTGATGAACTAATGAAGTTTGATACGGTTGTGGCAAATCCGCCCTTTAGCCTCGACAAATGGGGGGCAGAAGAAGCAGACGAAGATCTTTATCACCGTTTCTGGCGTGGTGTTCCGCCAAAGAGTAAAGGTGATTGGGCATTTATCAGTCACATGATAGAAGTAGCTTACGAAGGACACGGCAAAGTGGGAGTTGTTATACCCCATGGCGTTTTGTTTAGAGGAGCAAGTGAAGGCAAAATCCGCAAACAAACAATCGAAGAGAATCTATTGGAAGCCGTGATAGGATTACCGGCCAACCTATTCTTCGGTACAGGCATTCCGGCAGCGATTGTTATCTTTAATAAAGGAAAGAAAAACAATAACGTACTGTTTATTGATGCCAGCAAAGAATTTGAAAACGGCAAGAATCAAAATAAGCTTCGCCCGAAAGATATAGAGCATATTGTTACCACCTACCGTACATTCACCAATGAAGAACTGGAAGCTGGAGTAGCTGAAGACAAATATGCCTATGTGGCTACCCCCGAAGAAATAGCAGAAAACGACTTTAATCTCAATATTCCCCGCTATGTAGATACTTTTGAGGAGGAAGAAGAAATAGATATCTCTGCTGTACAAAAAGAGATAGACCAGCTGGAAATAGAGCTGAAAGAAGTACAAGAGAAGATGAAAGGGTATTTAAAAGAATTGGGATATTAATATATAATAGGTGAAACCATGAGCGATATAAAGAACCATTTCGGTGAGATCACCAAAATGGTCGAGATAGGAAGATTCGTCACGGTGCCCAGAGTTTACCTACAGCGGAGAACATAAAAGCGATTGAGAAGAAAAACGAAAAAAGGTTAAAGAACGATGAAACAAGATAACGAACATATACCAGAAGGATATAGAGATTCTCCGTTGGGGGTTATTCCAGAGGGATGGAAGGTGAAAAGATTAGGGGAAGTAGGATCTCAGCTCCCAACTTTTTCTTTTTCACGAGATCAAATGACAACAGAGCCACAACAATTAAGGTATGTTCATTATGGAGATATCCATATTAATGCGGAGAGGGATAAAGTATTTTTAGATAAAGATATACTTCCTTTTTTACGTAACGGTATAATTTCCGATGAAAAACAAGAAAAGGAAGATTTTCCATATTTAAAAAACGGAGATCTTTTAATAACTGATGCTTCAGAAGATTATAATGGTGTAGGGAAAGCTTTGGAAATAATAAATACAGATAATAAAAAGATTATTGCTGGATTGCACACAATAGCCCTCAGGCTTAACAGTAAATATGTGCAGATTGGCTTTGGCCGCTTTCTATTCAAGAATAAGTATGACTCTAATTTACTACGAAAAATAGCTCAAGGCACAAAAGTTTATTCTATCAGCTACAATAGTATCGCAAAATTGAGCATCCTTCTCCCTACTCTTCCCGAGCAGAAGAAAATAGCAGAAATATTAAGCACATGGGATGACGCAATTGAACAACAGTCGAAATTGATCGATGCACTTACTCGCCGCAAACATGGGCTGATGCAACAACTGCTTAGTGGAAAAAAACGTTTTACAGGTTTCACCAACAAATGGGATGTGAAGCGCTTTCATGAATTATTTATTGAACGAAACGAAACACATCGAGAGGATTTACCTCTACTATCTATTACAGCAAATCGTGGAGTGATTTTACAATCCGAGTCAGATAAACGCGACATTTCCAATGATGATAAATCAAAATACAAGCGAATATGTTCCAATGACATCGGGTATAACACGATGAGAATGTGGCAGGGACGTAGTGCTTTATCTTCAATGGAAGGTATTGTAAGCCCAGCTTATACGATTGTTACACCAAAGAAAAACGTACATCCTCTATATATGGCAATGTTATGCAAACAGCCTCGTGTCGTCTATGATTTCTGGACGCATTCACAAGGTCTAGTAAGTGACACATTAAACTGCAAATTTCTTGATTTTGGATTAGTAAAAGCATATGTACCGACATTTGCCGAGCAAACGGTAATAGCCGAACGACTAACTGCT
>DBTL01000005.1:15449-21308 GCA_002307035.1 Bacteroides sp. UBA1317 | reverse complement strand
ATGTTGGCAAACCAGTTTTCAAAACCCCTCACTAGGCAACCGCATTGAACAATAATGAAGGAACCTAGCATCGGTAGCAAAAAGATATGATAATCAAACAAGTTGAAGCTAGACAGAAGAAGTCTGGAAAGTAGTAGAAAGATGGCTGAAACGACCACACTTAGCGTAATAGATAAAATCAAATACTTCACAAGTTGCCTTTTCTCAAAGTAACGTATCAGCCAGTAATAGGAAACATAGAAAATAACAGTTGCCCAGATAAAGTTCACGTAAAATTGGGGAGTCAGATTCTGCAATGTGCCTAATATCTCCCTGCTTGGCACAACTTCCATTACCAGAGAAAACAGTAGGTAAACCAGCCAGAACAAAGTATGAATGAGTGCTTTCAGGATATATTTCATGATTGTATTCAATTATAAAGGTGTCTTTTAACAAAAACTAAATAGAATTCATGCAAAGCTATAAAAAAGGTTCATACGCAAAGAACTATGAGGGCAGAGACTGTGAATCAAATAGACACAATTCTTAAGTACGATAAATAATCGTGCGCTAGTTTAGCTCTGCTCATTTCATTATTGGTTTTGAAAACAAAGGAATGGCATAAAATATCATTGGTACTGTGCACATTATCACTATCGTTAGACTACTGGAGCTAATCCCGAACAGACTAAATTCCGCCACAATACGAATCAGATAGAAAAAGGAGAAAAATCCAAGGACGCTATATTTGAGAGGGCTACCTAACAAAACCTTTGTTTGAAATACCGAAATGATTCCCATGAAGAGCAGGGTCAAAATACAAATTGCATGGTATGTCAGGAAAATGGCTCTGTTCGTGTTTGACAAGCAATTGAGAGTAGTTTCCCAACCAAACATCCTATAAAAAAGTAAGTGAGAGAATACAAATAGTGAGCTGATAAAACCAGCTATACGAAGTAAAATCGTTTGGGTCTTCATGTTTGGGGTTGTATTATTGATTACAAATTCTAGCTAACATATTTCGAACGATAAGGTAATGGAATGGTTTGATGATAGAAAAATAAACCCTTCCCATTAAATTGTGAAACTTGACAACGGTTGAAAGCTTCACAATATAGGTGTCTTGATTGACTTCATATTGAAGGGAAAGCCAGGCTTCAAGATGCTTATCATCTGCAAATAATAGAATCTCTTGCTCGCTTCTTTCCAATACATTGAAGAAACTAAATTTTTCACCTTTTTGTGCATTTAGGTCTTTCTTTGACTCCATGTTTGTATCCAACCCAAACGGTTTAACCATTAGATTACGTAATTTATAAAGAAAAGTAATCCATTTCGGTTCGAATAGGAGTGCCGACAAACACGCCTCTAGTGTAATTGTTCCTTTGCTTACCTTCGATTGATAACACTCTACATAATCTGCCTTTTGGCAGACACCGCAAATAAATGAACGTTCAGTGATGTCTATTTTCTCCATTTATATTATTTTTTGAATAAGATGATTCCAAAAGAAACCCATAACACTGTTTCACAAATGATGGCTATAAGAATAGAAGAATTCACCGTGCCCTTAATAAATTCATAACTTCCCACGCAAGATAATCCAAACAGTGTAATTCCGGTAGCCATACAGATGACTTGTCTCGCTTCTGAATGAGGTAAATTTCTGGCTCCAAACATCAACACAGAGATTCCCAACATAAACATTGAAGCTCTCCGAGCAAGAATACATCCGGCTTCGGAAGCTTCCAGCCCTAAACCTTCAATGAAAGAACTTGGTGTGAAAAGTAATTGTACAAACAAATAAATGAATAATACCGAAGTTGCGATGCTCACAATCTTATAAAAAAGTTTCATAATCTATCTATTAAGTGATGCTGTGTGATGTTTTAATCTTTTGTGCAAAAGTAGTATGTCAGAGGAGTGGCACCAAAATTAGTTCACCAAATGGCATATTATGGTTATGAAACGCTATTTTGAATTGGAATATGCAAAATCTTGAAAGAGTAGTAATCAAAACTACGAGAAAGTAGCGAACAAAGATAAAAGAAAAGGAGTGTTTAAAAATTAAGTACTCCTTTTAAGTTTTAAGTGGTGGCAGAAGCATCCAAAAGCGGGTTGATTGTGCACAATATTTCAGTGAATCTAAAACTTGTTTTATTCATAGTCAATGCAAATGGAATGTGTTGAGGCATTGTTTTAGTCTATTGCTGACTTCCTATCTAAGTCGGAATATGGATAAAATCCCCTTTCTTTTAGTTTCTGAATAAGTTTTTCTGTTCCATTTGACATTGCATATTCCATTTCGTCTCTAAAAACTTCAATAGTCAATAATAGTCCATACTTTTGATTTCCTATTTTAAACTCTGCCCCATTTGGTTTGTAATCATCGAAAATCAAACAGAGATTAGGCTCACCTTCGTCTTGAGGTAGCTCACATGTTTCGTTAGGCTCAAGTTTAGCTTCATAAGAATAGTTTCCGATTCCAGTAAAAATGCCACAGATACGTCTTTCTATCTTGTTAAATGGATTGGTTTCAGTTGTATCTTCTGAATATTTAAGTTTAGTAAATGCAACTAATTCATATGTTCCAGTTTTATTCGGAATCGGGCCATTCCCTTCTGGATCAATAAGCTCCATTGTAGCAAAGCCTGTGCCTGAAATGCCATTTGGGAAATAATACATATCTACTGTTCCACCTACTGCAAATGGAATAATTGCGTGTCCAACAAGTTTATAAGACTTACCAAGAACAGCTTCTAAGCCATTCATCTTTAACTCATCGTTTTTTTCGTACTCTTCATTTGTAAATTCTCGCTTTGGCGTTTCTTTAAATTCTTTTTTACCAAATAGTTTATTAAAGAAGTTCATATCATTTTTGTTTTTATTGCTTGAGCAACTTATAGTTATCAAGACGATTAATAATACAATGCACTTTTTCATATCTTTTCCTTTATATAACTCCCTCCCAAATGCAAGGATAGAGGTTAATTCGTTTAGATTAAATAATATCCTCCTGTTTTTGGCGCACCTCTAAATTCTACCAATTCTTTTTCATTGAGAGATTTTAGATAACGCTTAGTCATTCTTAGGCTTTTATATATCCTTTCAGAAATTTCGATTGCATTTAGTCCTTCTTCTTTTCTGATTAAATCTAAAACTATCTGCTCATTCTCATTTACAGTGCCATTTACAGTGCCATTTACAGTGCCATTTACAGTGCCACTCGTGATACTGTATTTTCTCTTGAACACTGCCGTAAACATTCCCTCTGTGTGAAATTCCGGTTCAGGAAGATTAGCCGCTTTCATAGCTTCCTGCATACGAGGAATACCGGATGCGACTTTTTCAACTAAGTGCATACGGGTAAATAGTCCGAATATTAACGGATTACGTGTCATACTCTTGTGTCCGAAATCTTTAGCAACTATCGGCAATAGTCCTCCGGGATTGGAAACTTCTACTCGGTCATCGAACATCTCTATCATAATGGTTGCACCTTCTTCATAATAGTCCCTATGAGAAAGCGCATTGATAATAGCCTCTTTAAAAACATCAAGGGGTATTTCCCATATTTCCTCTCTTGGTCCAGTGCCTTTAATATTGTATGCCACTTGCAGCTTACTTTCGAGCCACCCCATTGCTTGTAAATACTGTTGGTATAATGGTCCGCCAAATACCTTATCATCTATGATATATACTTTAGTTGTTCCCTTGAAAAGAACACATCTTGTTATTGCGTGTGGGAATTTCCGTTCAGGTTGTTTTCCAAAGAACATGGCAGCACCGTTCTTAGCTATTCCTTTATCCGTAAATAGTTCCAAATTCTCAAATATCTGTTTGTTGGCAATAGATGGACTCAAATTTGCCTCCGTGCGGAAGTCTTTTACCGCTTGTTCGTCTGCATCCGTGTAGATGTTGAACCACGAGCAGGGAATGGCATCAAAGAATATCTTATTACATTCCTGAAAGAAGCTGCGCATTTCTTCTACTGTACGGAGCTTTTGAGAATTGGCTCCTTCACGGACAAAGATAGAACCGGAAAATATATAAGGTTTGTCCTTGCCTGATGGAACATCAATCACCCAAATGGATTTGTCTTCAATAGTTACAGCATACATCTCACAATGGAGTGCCGGAGAAATCTCGCTGATAGAACCCTGAATAACCGAACGTCTATCATTCTCTAAGTTGGTACCGATAATCAGTCCGTTATCATCTATCCCAATAAGTAAATATCCTCCGTCAGCGTTGGCGAAAGCGCAAATTTCTTCTGTCAGTTCACGAACCTTTGAGGGGACACGAACTTTAAACTCCACATTATAGCCTTCTCCGCTATCAATGAGTGATTGTAGGCTTTCTTTCTCAATCATAATTAATCAATTGGATTACAAAGATATGATTAATCCTCCAAGATGCGGGGTTTATTTTCTTGAAAAATAGTAAACTCCGTTTTTATAACCAACCTTTGCTACGTAAAGGATTGTGCATTTAATCATCAGCTAAAAATCTGCACTATTCAGTTGCCTCAACTGCATGGTTCTCTTTCATCAACTGAACGGTTCTGTTGAAGCAACTGCACCGTGCAGTTGAAAAAAGTATGGCTATCTTATCTATCGACCATTCGAAACACCGCAGCGAGCAAAACGATTATCCCGCTAAAGCAAAACTCTTGTGCCGGAGGTCATGCGAAGGAGGTGGGCGTAGCATCAGGCAAGCGATTGAGCTTGAGTGCAACAAGTTGAATCGTTCGTAGCTACAATCATCATCGAAGTAATCCGAAACGAGAAGCTTGGAGGTTGGTTTTCTGCTTCTTTCTTCTTTGCGGCAAGCCAAAAATGGAAGAATAGAAACTTGGCAATTGTTGGTGGTTGTGGAAGTTGTTACGCGCGCAGTTGTTGTACCACAACAACCATACTTTACTTTATCTTTTTCTACTTTACTTTCCTCTTCTTCTAGAGAACACGTTGCAACTCGTTCATTATCAGCATTTTGCAAGAGTGCATTTTTTGTTGTTTTTGCACTGTTTTGCACATTGTTTTGCATGCTGTTTTGTGCACTTTCAAACAGTTCGTTTGCACACTTGTGCATCACTTTCGGGCAAGTTATTTCAGACTCTTTTGCAACTAGATCAACAACTTCCGAAGTGGTCATTCCGACAATTTGTGTTTCCACTTCCGGTGCATATTCCTGCTGTGGTTCAACCATCGAAACAGTCTTTCTTCGTCCCGTTGCTCTTTTTGGCAATTCCTCCGGAGATGCAACCTCGAATGCTTGATCCTTTTTCGCTGCCATTGTCTTACGCTTTTCGTCAAGCGGCTTCATCCGTTTGCTGAGTCCGGGGGATGAGAAGTACTGTTCATCATCCAGCACAAACAAGTCGTACTTCCGAATAATATCAGATAAATACTCCGTCGAAAGACCAAACTCCCGAGCCAAGACAGGAAGCAGAGAGAGTGGCATTGAATAATTTTTCTGCATGCGCAGATATTCCAGTAAGCACCAATAAACGCCGTATCCCTCAAGCCCTTTGTCGGCTTTGAGGCGTAGCAGTTTCATGTTATTGTGCGCTGTAACATCGTGTGGAAAGTACTGATCATTTTTCATTCCGCAAAGGTCACGAAAAAAAAGAGGTATCTTGTTACGTAATTACGCAACAAGGATACAAATTATGCTTAATAGAATGAAAAAGGAGGTCAAAGCGGTTTCTTAAAAAGGTAAATATGGATATACATCAATGGAAACATAGCGTTTGCCTAATGTGGTCTGAATATCCCGACTTAACATTTTGGCATTGCTTCCCGCTAATATACACCCGATGTTTAGTGTCAGCCATACGACGGGCAAACTTTTCTTTTTTGTTTTATCGACAGAATAAAA
>DBTL01000005.1:0-15171 GCA_002307035.1 Bacteroides sp. UBA1317 | reverse complement strand
TTTTATTCTGTCGATAAAACAAAAATAGATATTCTTTATTCTACAGACAGAACAAACAGATTTTATTTCAAGGTGGATTGCCCAACATGATTCTGTAACCGTCGTAATAATTACAGTGGTAACAGGATAAAATAGACTGATATATAGATGTTTATTGTGTCGTACTTCTGCACTACATCAGATAAGTACTCTGCCGAAAGACCAAACTACCGATCCAAGACAGGAAGCAGAGAGAGTAGGATCAAATGATTTTTCTGCAAGCGCAGATATTCCAATAAAGATTAATAAGCCCCGTGTCCCCCAAGGCCATTATCAGCCTTGAGGCGTAATAGTTTAATATTATTGTGCTCTGTTGCATCGTGAGAAAAGTACTGATCATTTTTCATTCCGCAAAGGTCACGAAAAAAGGAAGCTTCTTGTTACGTTATAACATAACCAAGGATACTTATGAACTTTTATTTTTTATTGTCTTATACGCTTGTTAGCTAATGCAAGATACTTAAGGACACTTTGGTCAAAAACATTCTCGGCGCATTTAGTCTGTAACGCTGAAGTCTGAAATACATTAAAAAGAGGAAGAAGCGATAAGAAGATGTGGGCAGAAAAAAGAATACACCGCTACAAGTTGAAAGGTAAGCGATGCAAAAATGTGTCTAATTAAAACGTCAAATTATTTCAGTATATATGTATTATTATCTGTTTTTTCTTTTACTCTTTCGTGCTAAATGATTACTTTTAATGCGATTTCGTTGAATTAAATTTGAAATAATTACTATGGCAGACAATAATATTGGCACACTTTTTCACTTTACTAAAAACTACATAACCCTCAAAAAGATATTGAAAGAGGGATTTCGTATAACCTATTGTAAGGAATATTTCCAAGATTCTTTTATGGGAATACCAATGGTGTCCTTTTGTGATATCCCTTTAAGCCGCACAGATCAACACAAGAAAGATTATGGTATTTATATAATAGGACTTGATAAAGACAAGCTTCTGGCAAATGAAGATATAACATACTTAAACCCTGTGATATATTGCCACTCAGAGATTCTTGCTAATAGTTTAAGTTCACATAAAAAAGAATACGAAGGCATGCAAGCTAATATAACTAAGCGTACTCAAGATACAGAATATCCTAATGTTAAGATTGATATTAGTGGAAGTATTGGAGCGACATTAGGCATGTTCGCAAAATCTTCTCAAATAAAATATTTGTCAAATTCTCTTTTGGGATTCACTAAACCTTATGCAGGTGCAGGGAAGAAAGGAAGAAAAATAATTTTTTACAATGAAAGAGAATGGAGATTCGTAATTCCCGAAGGGATTAAGATTGATGGCAATCCTTGTAAATGGTTAAATGAAGAGGAGTATAATGAATGGAGAGGAAATGCTAAAGAACCCAAAAAATTATTCAATACAATTCTTCCTGTCGGAGTAGATTATATAACTCACTTGATAGTAGATCAGGAAACTACTATTCCATCACTTATTGACTATATATGGAAGTTGAAAGATCTGTTTGGGCAAACTGTAAATGACAAACAAAAGCGAATATTAATATCTCGAATAACCTCTTTTCAGAGGATTAAAAAAGATTATTAGCGCATTAATTATCTAATATGTATAAATCGGACACACATATAATGCCTTTTTGGGCAGAAAACGGTGGTTTTATTAGGGGGCGTGACCCGTTAGGAATCCAGAATAGTTCAATAACTGTTTATGGAAGGCTTTTGCCGGGAATGACAAACTTGACTGGACGAATTCGGTATTATAGTTTCTATTGTTGGCTCTTAGATGAGTATGATAAATTAAATCTGAAAAGAGAAAAACAAACCCCTCAAGCCCAATATAAATTTATCAGAAGAGCCGAATTGATTATGGCCTTTCTCATGGTCATAAAAGAACCGAATGCTACCAATGTGCCGGGAAGTAATTACGCCACTAAACACAAACTAGACGGAACTTATTCTTTAGTACAAGGGGCTGACAAACCAGGTAAAGAATTATATTGGGATTATAGATCAGGAGCCTTAGGTCAATATTATGCTGGTTCCCTCATTAATCTTGAACTGATTGAAGTTGTAGAAAAATATTTCCATATAAAGCATAAAGGGCGGAAAATCGCAGAATCATTCCGTTCTGCGATTCCTGTTAATGAAAGAATCTATTTTCTCGAACTAATCAGAAAAGGAACTTGTGTCTGGGAGGATTTCGATAAAATAATGTCTTTTCGCCTCAACGCTTTAACAGAATTGAGCGAAGAATGGTTATTACTAAATAATCTTCTATTGGAACAGGATGGAGATAACTTTAGGACAAGAGATGGCAAATCTTCCCATAAAAGAATCGAGTCTATAAGATTGTATTTACAATCAAAAGCAGAGGGCGTGCCTTTGAATGAATTCCCTCTATGGATATTCAATAATACTTCTCAAAGCATAGACCCAAACTCTTCACAATTTGGGTGGTTTTACTATTATCTTAATGAGGCTGTCCATTATGCTCTTTCATCTATATTTTGGGCTTTTTTATTCAATACTGAAGGGGCTATTTTAGAATTTGATAGTTACCTGAAGGATTTCGAATCAGAGATACTAAGAGAAACCACTGCCCTTCTCGGAATAAACGGCGAGGATATTTTGAAAGATATCTTGGAGCTAATTGAGAAGAGAAGTATTCCAGATGAACTAGCCGACATCAGAGGTACTGTGAAAAAGGAATTCTCTTATTATGCTGCAAGTAAATCTGCTTCAATATTAACGGTGATATATAACTTTACAGAACGATATCAAGAGCAAATCAAAAGTTTTGAACTTAATAATTATATAGACTATCAAAAAGGAAATCTGTCTGAACATCTTGACATATATATTAATAAGAATTTGGATGCAAACTATCGCGAATATATAGACAGGATAGTGAAAACATTAATTAATAGCCATATGTCAATCGCCTACCGAAAAATGGGTAACGGCGAAGCGAATCTGTTGAAATTTCTTATAGAAGACAGGTGTATTGTCCATATTGAGACTATACAACCACGAGGCACTACTCCGAGGATTCAATCATTACATAATTTCATGCTTGATTTGGGTTATATTGATGCAGAAGAGAATCTTACTAAATTAGGATGGGAATTATTAAATAGTTTGTGATGGAGCGTAAAATATACAAAGAGATTCCTGGAGGAAAGAATAATTTTCATTCTGCTGTTCTAACTACATTTTCCTTCAATTTTCATCATTTTGAGGGACAGGTTTTAAGAATTCTAAAGGAGAAGTGGGTAACTAGCGTAAATGTTTTGGTAGATCAAAATATGTTGAACTTCTCATTAGGAGTGTCTTCAAATTACCTTAAAAGCATTAACCAAGCATATGCAGTAAATGGCATTAAATCCTCAGGAGCCTTTCATCCTAAAATTAATTTTTTCATAGGGGATAGCAGTTTGCTTGCAATTTTTGGTTCGGGTAACATAACTCCAGGGGGGCATGGCAAAAATCATGAGGTGTTTTCTGGATTTTATGCTGATTCTGCTGATAAAACAGAATTACCATTACTTCTCGAACTATGGGAATATCTTATCAGATTTACCAAACAAATGGATGGATATTCCGCTGAAAGAATATGTAAGACCATAACAGGCTGCTGTGATTTATTTTCAAATGAAAAACTTGTAAAACATCAATTTTATAATATTGACAAAAATCTTGATGCAGCACTGCTCTATAATGAGAAAGGCACTAGCATCTATCATCAACTATCAAATCTTATCCCAATTAATGATATAGAAGATATAACAATCGTATGCCCCTATTATGACGAAGATGGTGCTTTATTGAAGGATTTTTGTCAATTATTTCCGAATGCCAATTTGAATATATATCTACAAGAAAACGATGGCTTGCCACCGACACGAATAGAAGCAGACGAAAGAATAGTCTTTTATGATTTCAACGAAGCAACCAGAGGGAAAATCACTAATAATGCTTTAGGGGATGGTAGAATGTTGCATGCTAAAATCTTTCATTTCAAATCTACAGAAAAGGAATATTGCTTGGTCGGTAGTGCAAATGCGACAATTGCAGCGATGGGTTCTTCCAATTTTTCCTATCAGAATGACGAACTATGCGTACTATATGCTTCATTATCTTTTGATTTTTTGAATACTCTAGGGATTAACAAGGTCAGTAAGCCTATAAAAAACATAGCAGCATTTTCTCGGCAAGGATATTACGGAGAAAACGCTCCGGCCTTAAATAGTCGTACTAAACACATCATTAAATCCATAGATTTAGAGAGGCGACAACTTAAAATATATGTCAACTCAAGACATATATTTACAGAGTCCTGTTATCTGACCGCATTCGGACGAGATGGAGTTGAATGTTTTTCCTTCCAGATAAATGATGGCCAACAGGAGATATTTGAGTTTACTTTGTCTATAGAACAGTCTGATCCTGATTGGCTTCCTCAATATTGCGCTTTTGTTGATACTAATGGTGCTATTATTTCAAACAAGCAACCAGTCAATAGAATTGATAAACTAAGAAATACAAATCCTGAAAAAAATCTGCGCAACATACGTGAAATTATAGGTAAGATCGAGGTAGGGCAGTTTAATGAGTTAGAAATTGCAGATTATTTAACTCAATTATATAGAGAAGATACTGGCGCAAAACGTGCTTCATCGCATGGTGGTCTTCGCGAAAATAAAGAAGCGATAGCAGAAAAGAATATCTCTACATTAAGTTATGATGAAGCAATAGCAGCTTCAAACGACACTTCAGTTTTGTCGAGAATAGCTTCTGGACATATTACCTCAAGATTATGGCAAAGCTTGGAGTATATTCTTGAAAATAAAAGCAATGCTATTTTAGATGAATTAATGGATGAAGAAGAAGAGGCTTCTGCAACTGAAGGTAAGGATAGAAAGGTGGGAAGCATAGAGGAGTGTGATAGCTGTGTGAAAATTGGCAATGATATAACCCGACCTTTTAATATTGTAAAGAAGTTAACAGAAAAATATTGCTCCAATCTAAAAAGAGCGCAATTTAATGAGGAGCACGTTATAGGTATCATTGACTATTTACGCTTCTTATTGAGTTCGTATACCATTACTGCTATTTGCCATTTTAATGAATATACATCATTCCCAAAAGAAACTAATATTGCCGATTGGAAGAAAAAGCTGCACTATCTGTATCTAGAATCAATTCAATCTATCTTGGTGCAATTTACCTTATTACACCAATGCCGAAAAATTGCAAAATATGCAAAAGAACAAGATGATTTAACTTTCCGCCATAATGATCTTCTGAATAAAACCTTATATCATATTCTTCTTGACGTAGCTCTAGCTTATAATAGTTTAGGTAGGCAGGAACCTGTTGTTAAAGAGCAGATTATTCTTTGTTGCTTAAATATTTTTGATAAATGTGGATTGCCCAATGATGGGTTAAAAGATTATCTTGAAAAGTTGTCCGCTGCCAACAGTAATTCTTTCTATCCTCCACATGTTTTAGAAATGTTGGACGAAATTGTTGATGCAAGTAGATATGGCACTTATAAAAAAGCAGAAAAATTAGGGATATGTAAGATTGATACTGTTCAAGGAGGTAAATACCGAATCAAGACAATCTATAGTAATAGCTATAGTTTCACAGACAAAAAAAATATAAGTGATTTTACTTTATAGATATATATTACCCTCAATTCTATACGAGGATTGATTGTGTGGTGTCCCTCTTTTACGAAATTGACGGTCGTATCGTTACTGAGATCATCGATGTAAAAAGCCTTTATAAACCGTCAGATAAAGTTTGTATTTCCGAATAAGTCTCACTAAAAGTTATATAGGGTTTTCCGTATTCTTTCTCTATTACGATTTGCAGGGACTTATAACAGTTATCGTACCTGTTAATGGTGGAGTAGGCATAATCCAGTCCGATCCGCAGTCGGCTTTCTTCATTATGCTCTTTGAAAAATTGCAGAACGGTTTTTTTTGTTTTCTTGTTAAAGAGTTTTTTCAGAAGAGCATCGGGAGTGGAATATTCGTCTTGCAATACCATGTTCCGATGGATTTCATACAAACGGTATGGAGGCTGCGGATATAGTCGTTAAGCTCGCTGACTTCCCGCCTCTTTCCCCGGCACATACCTAATTTGCATCCCAGATTTCTTTTTTAACGTAGCGGTTAATACGGATGTCACTGTAAGCCCCGTCAATAGTTACCCTAAGTAATACGGGACATTCTTCGTTTCTCAATTTTCTGGTCTTAATAATGTAGACCAAAATGTTCATCATTTCTTGCTTCATAATACCTCCTTTTTAATGTTTCAAAATTAAGGAAATGAAACGAGTTTATAGGTATGCGAAATTCAGAAAATCAACACATTAGATTTTGTTTCGTTTGCTTTTTTTTGCGCCAAATAAAAAGCATATGAATGAACAAAGATAAATGCTCTATATGCTGCCACCTTTGATTAATTTGGATAATGGCGACAAAGAATTGTTTTATTATGAAATATACGACCTTGTGATTAATAATGAGCAAATGCCTGTTTTGGAAACCTTAAGAGACAATGGAGATAAAGAAAATTATGTATGGGATGATGAGTGTTTAATTAACAAATTGGGATTAAATGAGCGAAAAAAATATGTATGTCGCATAAATTCACATACAAAGTGGGGTCATAATCTGAAATGGAGTAAATCATGATTAGTGAAAAAATCTGATTTCAAGCGGTCTTAAATCACAGGGTTTTGAATTACAAATAAGTGGTTTCTAATAGCTCTAATGATATATTTAGGAATTCCGGCATTTATTGGAGATTCCACAAATTTTTGATTAATTTAATAACTAAAAGGCGAGATTGTACTGGGGATTACTTCATTGCATCACAGATTAAGAATTCATACGCTTTTCCTTCCATTCAAGCGTTATTTTCTTATTGATTTTTGTGATATCACAAAAATACTCATTAACTGCTAACGGCTCTCCCAGAGGGCTCTCATTTGCATTTCTAACCATACACATGGTACAAAACTCTTTATCAACACATTGAATGCATTTAGGAAAGTCTTTGTTACGCAAGCCTCTTAGATATTGCACTTTTTCAGAATTATCCCAAATATCATTGAGAGAAGTTTCTTTCACATTGCCAACAATATAATTCTGCCAACCAGCACATGGGTATACATCTCCGTTCTCCGTTATACAAATAGAGAAACGGCAAATGCTACAAACAAAATCATTTGATGTAATATCTTTTTTCTCTTCTGATGACAGTTCTATTTGCTCTAAATATTTTGTATCACTCACAACTTTGCTATTAATGACTTCTTTGATCTCATCAATTGATAAGCGGCAATTCAAATTTTGTGTTGTATGATTGTATCCTGCTATGATGACGTAATCAGCTCCAACATGAACCTTATGTTTTTTTGCCCATTGAATAACATCATCATAACAATCCTTGTTTTGTTTCATTATTGGGCAACTTATTTGCAAAGGAATATTGTTATCAATCAGTTTTAAAATTGCATTCTTTGTTTTTTCAAAACTCCCTTTCATTTGGGTTATCTCATCGTGAATGTTGGGATTCATTGAGTATAAGGAGACTTGAACACCTAAAAGGGGATTTGCCTTCATTTCTTCGACGATTTCATCATCAAGTAATGTCAAATTACTGAGCACATTTATTGAAAAATTATATTCCCGGCATTTCCTTAAAAAACTGCAAATTTTTTTGTGCAACATTGGTTCACCACCACTTAACGTCAAATGCAACAACTTCATATCTTTACATTGTTTTAGAATATCATAAAATAAATCAGAGTCAATATGATTTATTTTATTCTCATGAGGAATATAACAGTGTAAGCATCTTTCGTTGCACTTGCTTGTGATCTCTACATGCAAATTTGTAAGCTGAGGTTTGCCTTTAAAATATTCTTCAAAAAAGTCTCGCGTATCTTTTTTAGGGTGAATAATAGACGGAGAAAAATCTTTTTTTATTATATCGGGTTCCAGTATCTTATACGAAAACCTTGTATCTTTTTCTTCGCACTCCTGCAATGTTTCGCCAGATACAATAAATCCATCCTGTTCAAGCATGCAGTAAAATTCTATCATATCGTTCTTTATTGTTATAATGTCAACTTCTGAAAACAATGCGTTTATTTTTTTTACAAGTTCATCAAGAGCTTGTGGCTTTCTATCTAAGAGAGAAAAAAAAATGGCTCCAGTTTCCGACAAAATTTTGTCTCCAATGTAGTTTTCATCATTATTCGTTAGTTTATATCCGAAATTTCTATTGTCCGTTATATAGCCAAAGGATTCATAATTTCTGAATATAACATTAGATTTTTGCTTAAAAAACATAATAATATATCTTAAGTAATCAGGCGATGAGTCCTATATTGTAAGTACCATCGCCTGACTGTTCATTAACGTCCACCTGGTCCGCCAGGTTTACATGGTCTTCCACTCGGCTTACTGTTAGGACGGCATTCTGCCATCTGTGTAGTACTTTGTGCCAAAATTTCGGGTTTCTTGTAAATCATAAGTTAACCTCCTTTTTATAAATTATTACTTATGCTATTAAGCATAACGCAAAGATATAAAATTTTTCAAATAAATAGATAAAAGCCACTATATTAATAAATTGTGTGTGCAATAGGTTGAATTGGCTGACAATATCTATGCCGCCACAGGTCAACGAACATATTTCTTCCTTTTTATATCTGTTAAACATCTCCGCCATGTAGAGAATTAATGAGACAACACTTTTACGGGAATATTACCCGAAACGCAGCGTAGATGTGGAAATTTCCTGTAAAACCAGCAGGGCTTGGTGTTGACGTCTTATTTCCGGAATGTACCTTTGTTTATCAGATGAAACATTATCAATTTAATCTTGGCCTTCGTTTCTTCTTATTCTTGGGCTTTAGTGGTTGTTGTTCATCAATCGGATTGACGTTTGTAGCCGACGGAAGTATAGAAAATAAAGAAGATAACCCGTTTTCATTTGTTGTTGTACTGGTGCACTGATTTACTGTTGTATTGAAGTATCTGAATTTATTTTTAAATTTGTGTGTGTTTGAGCTTTTACATTTTCATCCATTTGTATATCAACAATTTTTTTCTTTTCACCAGCAAAATTTTGTTCGGTGGCTTTCAATTCCTGTTCCTGCATCCGTAGTATATCCGCGATAGTACCGTTTTTTATAGTATTGTAATACTCGAACGTTTCGGCAACTGCCGATTGTAGCCGAATAGTTTGTTAGATCCCTTTTCTATATTCTCGAATAAAACTGTACGGTCAAAACCGCCTGTAATAACGCCTTTCTTGGTGTTTCGGTGGTTGGTTAGCGGGTTTATCTTGACTATGTTCGATTGTTCTTTATGGCTCACAATCAAATGGCAGTGCATGTTGAGAGGATTGTCGGAACTGTCACGGTTTAAATAAATTTTGCCGTAAAACTTGATCTCCTCTGCCGATAATCCTTTGTTGAGATTCTTGTCATATTCGGGAATGAACACTTCACGGATATATCGTTTCATGGCTTCGAGTTGTTCCTGTTCCGTGCTCCCCATCGCTTGCAGTTCCTTTTCCGACGGACTGACGTGTATAGCATAGAATTTTGCATCGGTCTTTAAGAGTTGCCTGATATTCCTGTCGATGTCTTTAATCACTTGGGACTTGTACGAATTTTGCTAAAAAGTGGAATTTTGCCGAAAATAGAAATCCCTGAAACGTCTGTATTTCAGGGATTTACCAAACTTGAAGTCTTTTTAAGGTGGTGCCACCAGGAATCGAACCGGGGACACAAGGATTTTCAGTCCTTTGCTCTACCAACTGAGCTATGGCACCTTGCTTATTTGCGGTTGCAAAGGTAGTGAAAGTTTTTAAACTAGCAAATGGGCTGGAGATAAAAAAACGCTGATAGTTGGCTATTGAGCTAATTATCAGCGTTTAAGTGATCGAAAAAAATTATTCTTTTTTATTTTCCATCAATGGATTCCATCCTTGGGCTTTGAGTTCAAACTCTTGCCCGTCTCTTGTGATGAGGGCGCAACCCATATCGGGTTTGGTGATGTGACCTATCAACTTGACGCCTTCCATCTCGGCTACCTTCTCGTGGTCGGCAATGGGGACGGTGAAGAGTAGCTCATAGTCTTCGCCACCATTGAGTGCACAGGTGGTGAGGTTCATGTTGAATTCTTCTGCCATCACAGCTGTCTGGTAGTCTATCGGTATATGCTCTTCGTACACTCGGCAACCTACTTTGCTTTGTGTGCAGATATGTAGCAGTTCTGAAGAGAGGCCATCGGAAACATCCATCATGGAGGTAGGGGTAACGCCTGCTTCTCTCAGTTTTTTAATGATGTCTCCGCGAGCTTCAGGCTTCAATTGGCGTTCCAGAAGATACTCTTTTCCGGTAAAGTCGGGCTTGACTTCTGTCTCTCCTCTGAGTACTACTTTCTCGCGCTCTAAAAGTTGCAGACCCATGTAGGCTGCTCCCAAGTCACCGCTGACGCAGATGAGGTCTGTTTCACGGGCACCATTGCGATAGACCACTTCTCCCTTTTCAGCTTCTCCTATGCAGGTGATGCTAATGGCCATACCTGTGAGAGAAGAGGAGGTATCTCCACCTATTATATCTACATTATATTGTTTGCAAGCAAGACGCAGGCCGGCGTAGAACTCTTCCATATCTTCTATGCTGAAACGTTTGGAGATGGCAAGAGAAACTGTTATTTGTTTCGGGGTGCCGTTCATAGCATAGATGTCGGAGAAATTAACGACAGCCGATTTATATCCCAGATGTTTGAGTGGAACATAAATAAGGTCGAAGTGCACGCCTTCCATCAATAGGTCGGTGGTGACGAGCACTTGTTTGTCGGCAGGGTAGGAGAGTACGGCGGCATCATCGCCTATGCCATACTTACTCGATTCGTTTTGCAATTCAATGCCTTCGGTGAGTCGACGGATAAGGCCAAACTCGCCGATGGTAGCTATTTCTGTTCTTGTCATTTAAGCACGATTTATGAGTTCGCGCATGATAGTTGTCATCTTTGGTTGGGCGGCATCCGCTGCCAGTTGAACTTCTTCATGCGACACTTCTACTATTTTTCCTTCTACTCCCAGGTCGGTGATGACTGAGATACCGAAGACTTTGATCTTGCAATGGTTGGCTACAATTACTTCGGGTACGGTAGACATCCCTACTGCGTCAGCTCCCAATATGTGGAAAAGCTTATATTCGGCAGGCGTTTCAAATGTAGGGCCTTGTGTACCGATGTAGATACCTTGCTGTACTTTGATGCCTTTTTCCTTAGCTATCACTAATGCTTTGCCAATGAGTTCTTTGGAGTAAGCTTCGCTCATGTCGGGGAATCGATCACCATACAGATTCTTACCACGCAACGGATGTTCGGGGAAGTAATTGATATGGTCGGTGATAATCATCAGATCGCCTATTTCAAAGTCGGGGTTCGTTCCGCCACTGGCATTGGACACAAACAAGGTCTTGATGCCAAGCTCTTTCATAACACGTACCGGGAAAGTTACTTCCTTCATAGAATAACCTTCGTAGTAATGAAAACGTCCTTGCATGGCCATGATATCTTTATTCCCCAGTTTACCGAAGATCAGTTTACCACTATGTCCTTCTACGGTTGAAACAGGAAAATTGGGGATATCTTCGTATTTTATCTCATACTTTTCTGTTATCTCGTTCGCCAAACTACCAAGTCCGGTACCTAGTATGATAGCCGTTTCAGGACTTGTATGCATCTTCTCTCTTAGAAAAGCTGCTGTTTCTTCTATTTTCTCTAACATAGCCAATAATGTTTTGGTTAAATATATGTTGCTGGTTTTGTAATATCCTAACTTCTATAGGCAGAGCGTAAAGATACGCTTTTAATTCGTCACTTAGTGCAGGGTGGTGTATAAGCCTGGCTGCATCTTTCTCTGTCGTAATAATAATTTTCTTCTCTCTGTCTAGCTGTTCAAAACGTTCCTTTATCAATTGCATATCTTGCTTGCTGAAGTCATGGTGATCATCAAACGAAAGTAGATCGATGTGAGGAGTACGGGTTTGCAACTCTTTCACAATAGTGGTTGGTGATGCTATGCCGGTGAGCAATAATACCTGTTCGTCTGCCTTTAATGAGGATAGTTCTCGTTTCTTTTCCGTTAATTCGGGAAATACAGGGGTCAGCTTACCATACTTAAAGGTCGAGAAGTAAAGCTGTTGATAAGGGTAAAGATCGAGTTGCTTACTGATGATATTAAAATCAATCGGCTTGATGTCTGCCGGACATTTGGTAACAATGACGATTTGAGCGCGGTTCTTTCCGTTGATAGATTCGCGTAGTCGTCCTACCGGAAGGAGTTGGTCTTCGCAAAACAAACGATGATAGTCTGTGAGCAATATGCTGATGCCGGCTTTTACATATCGATGTTGAAAAGCATCGTCTAAAAGAATTAAGTCGACAATCGGATCATTCAATTTGCGCAGCTTCTCTATGCCGTGACAACGATTCTCATCCACTGCCACACGGATGCTGGGGAATTTAGTTTTTATCTGATAAGGCTCATCACCAATAGTGCGAGCAGTACTTTTGGCCGATGCTAATAAGTATCCGTGACTGTGACGTTTATATCCGCGACTGAGCACGGCAAGCTGAAATTCGGCCTGAAGTAGCTTTATCAAATATTCGGTATGAGGAGTCTTGCCCGTTCCCCCCACGGAGAGGTTACCGATGCAAATGGTTGGAATGTCGAAACTCTTTGACCGAAGGAATCCCCAGTCAAAGAGTTTGTTTCTTATACCTATAACCGCTCCATATAACATAGAAACGGGATACAACCATTTATTTAGTTTGATTCGGGATTCCTCCATCCAAATTAGTTTATTTTATATTCAACTCGAAAGGCACGCGTGCTTGCAAGAAGTTGCTTCCTTCCAGATTCTTTAATAATCCGAATTCTTTGTAGAAATCGACAAGTTGACTTTTCATCAAGCGAGTTTCGATATAATTAGTCGGCTTCATGTCAAGCAATTCAGCAAGGAAATCTTTCTTGTCCGGATAGTCTACAATGGTGTATCCGTCTACTTTCGCTTTTTTCACTGCAATCTCTATGGCTTTGTTTATGCCGCCAAGTTCATCAACCAATCCGATTTGTTTTGCCTTCGCACCCGTCCACACACGTCCTTCGGCAATCTTTTCCATCTTAGCTTTCGTCATTTTACGTCCTTCGGCGCAACGTGTCAGGAAGAGATCATATCCTTGATTTATCATCATCTGCATCAATGCTTGCTCGTCGGTGTTCATTCCACGCATAATGTTGCCGAAGTCGGCAAATTTATTTGTTTTCACTACATCAAAGCTTATCCCCACTTTGCCTGCCAGCTCTTTGGCATTAGGTATCATTCCGAAGATTCCGATGGAACCGGTAAGCGTGGTGGCGTCTGCCACAATGCTGTTGGCGGCACATGAGATGTAGTAACCACCTGAAGCAGCATAATCTCCCATAGACACAATAACCGGCTTCTCTTTTTTCAGTTCAGAGACGGCTTGCCATATTTGTTCCGATCCGAAAGCGCTTCCACCCGGTGAGTTTACACGCATAACAACTGCTTTCACGTCTTTATCTTCTTTTAGCTTACGTAGATCTTCGATAACTTGCTTCGAATCAATCCCTTCATCATCTGTTTTGCTTTTCGCACCGTCTATTTCGCCAAAAGCATAGTACACAGCTATGATATTTCCACTTTTATCTTTCGGTGTATTCTTTTTCACGTTAATCATGTCGTCCAGGCCTAAAATAGCCAGATTATCGTCTTTTCCGATCTTGACTAATTTCTTTAAGTAGTCGCGTACATCATTCTTGTATATTAATGTATCGGCCAATCCGCATTTCACACTTTCTTCTGAAGGATGGAACATCAACGCACGGTCTGCATACATATTTAAGGAATCAACCTTTATTTTGCGTGAAGCAGAAACGTCAGTCAGCATTTGGTGCCAGATAGAACCGATATATTCACCTACTTGTTCACGGTTAGCCGGACTCATTTCCGTAGCTGAAAATGGTTCTACAGCCGATTTATAAGTACCAACTTTGAATATCTGCATTTCAACGCCTATTTTGCTCAACAGATCTTTGAAGAAAATGGGTTGCGATGCCAATCCTCTCCATTCAATCATTCCTTTGGGATTAAGCAAAACTTTATCGGCTACACTCGAAAGATAATACAGCTTTTGCGAATAATTATCGCCATAGGCTACGACGAATTTACCGGAAGATTTGAAATCCTTCAATGCATCACGAATTTCTTGTAGAGAAGCAAACGAAGCTCCAAGAGAAGAAGCTTGTACGTAGAGCCCTTTTATATTCTCGTTTTCTTTGGCTTTCTTTATAGAAGATAAGATATCATCCAATCCATAAGTGGGATCTTCATTGCTGAACAGTTCCTTAAATATGTTCTTGGAACTACGTTCAACCAGTTGACCATCAAGATCAAGCATCATAACCGAGTTCTTCTTTACTGTTATTTCAGAATCAGAAGCAGATACCAAACTGAAAACAGTAACGATGCCGATAATGAACATCACAACACTTGTTAGTATGATGCCGGTTACTGTAGCAAGGGTGAATTTTAAGAAATCTTTCATTGTTCTTGATCGAATTAGTATGCTAACCTATTGTTATATAGGCTAACAAAGATAAATAATAGAGTTGATATTTGCCCTATATGTCGAATGCTTTTTTGTTTTATCACATAAAGCAGTATTTAAAATGCAATAAATCGATTCTATGGATGAAGTCTTTTTCTAAATTATCCATGCTTTCTTCGCACCTATATATATAAGGTCTGTTTCTCAGAGTGATTTCACTCTATTAGATATTTAGTTACCGTCATATTTAAGATTTGAGCTTAGGATTCAGCAGTTCTCCTCTCATGAAAAAACACGTTTTACTCTCACATCTATCACAGAAAGTGCTGAAATAGTTTATGGTAAGCTGTTCCAGCGTGTGATAGTAAAAAATGTCTACCACGTTTTCGGCTGTTTTACTCTCACTTTTGGGTGTTTACTCTCACACTTTTGGCACTATCTTGCTTGATTACCCCTTTTTTGCTTGTCAT
>DBTL01000034.1:11764-16316 GCA_002307035.1 Bacteroides sp. UBA1317 | reverse complement strand
GTATGCAATCACAAGAAGTGGCTATTAAACCTAGCCTAAAGGTGATACTCAAGCCTGATGCAAAGGTCCTGGATGAGGTAATTGTTGTTGCATATGGAACTGCAAAGAAAAGCTCCTTTACAGGTGCCGCTTCAACTGTAAGTAGCCAAGCAATAGAAAAGCGCCCCATTACGACTGCTACTGCTGCGCTAGAAGGAAATGCCTCTGGCGTACAAGTGACCTCTTCGCTAGGGCAACCAGGCGAGGCTCCTTCTATCCGCATACGTGGTTTTGGTTCAGTAAATGCATCTAATGCTCCTTTATATGTTGTAGATGGCGCTGTTTATAATGGCAATATATCCAACTTAAATCCTGCAGATATCGAATCTATGACAGTATTGAAAGATGCCGCTTCAACCTCCTTGTACGGCTCGAGTGCAGGCAATGGTGTAATTCTTATCACAACGAAGAAAGGATCAAAGGAAGGATCTGGAATGAGCTTGAATATAACTCAGGGATGGTCGTCCCGAGCATATAAAGACTATAATAGTGTTGGTGTCTACGACTATTATCCATTACAATGGGAAATGTTAAAAAATTCATATATTACAGCTGGAAAGACTGCCACAGAAGCAGCCTCATTAGCCTCCTCAAATATCGTTAGTACATTGAAATATAATCCGTTTGTAGATGTTGACGATAGTGAAGTTGTTGGTACTGATGGGGTATTAAATGCATCTGCCAATGAGTTAAAATGGGGTGATGATTTAGACTGGGAAGATGCAGCTTTTAGTAATGGGTATCGTCAAGAGTATACTGTCGGTTGGTCTACTAAAGCAGAAAAGAGTGACACTTATGCTTCCGTAGGTTATTTGAATGATAAAGGCTACATGTTGAAAACAGACTTTGAACGTTATTCAGCTCGTTTGAATTATAATGTTAACCCTATAAAATGGGCAAAGGGAGGCCTAAATGTAGGACTAATTCGTACTAATTCTAATTATTCAACTTCAGACT
The DNA here is from genome assembly GCA_002307035.1 of Bacteroides sp. UBA1317. Lineage (GTDB taxonomy): Bacteria > Bacteroidota > Bacteroidia > Bacteroidales > Bacteroidaceae > Bacteroides. Next base: position 15,320 of record DBTL01000034.1, on the reverse strand, counting down.
CGGATAATTCAAGTGCATATAGTAACCTGACGCGTTTTGTGCGTACAATGGCTCCTATCTATCCTGTCCATAAGCACGATTTATCAACAGGTGCGTATCTTGATTCAGACGGTAACGCAACAACTGACCCCACTAAATATGTGTATGATTATGATGGAACTCGCTTATCCAATAATGGTCGTGACGCAATAGCTGAAACAGAATTAAATACTCGCGAAGCGTCACGAATGGGGACAACAGCTCGTACATATTTAACGATAAATCCAATACAAGGATTAAATTTTACCGCAAATTATTCACTTGAAAACACAGACCTCCGTAATAAGAAATACGAAAATCCTTATGTAGGTGATGGTACTGCAGGACCAGGTCGCTTGAGTATTTCTTCAACTCGTAGTTTAACTCAAACTTTTAACCAATTAATCTCTTATGAGAAATCTATAGGAAAGCATGGTTTTGAGGCAATGCTTGGGCATGAAAATTACAGTTATAAGTATGAGTATTTTTATTCCATGAAAACAAGTGAAATTGTTGCAGGAATATATGATTTTGGAAACTTTGTAACCATTAGTGATGTCACCTCTTATACGAATGAATATAAGAAAGAAGGCTATTTTGCCCGCTTAAATTATGACTATGACAACAAATATTATGCATCGGCTTCATACCGTCATGACGGAACCTCTCGCTTTTCTAAGGATAATCGTTGGGGAGACTTTTACTCAGTAGGCGCTTCTTGGAGGATTGATCAAGAAGATTTCATGAAAGACTTGACATGGATTAATAATTTAAAGCTTAGAGCTTCTTGGGGGCAAACAGGAAATGATGCTGTTTTGGATGATGATGGTTACCAAAATTATTATGCATATCAAACCTTATATTCATTAGGCCTAAATAATGGAACAGAAGCAGGCGCTTACTTCTCATTACTAGCTAACTCTGAATTGAAATGGGAAACACAAGTATCTTCTGATGCAGCTGTAGAATTTGGGCTATTTAGTCGTTTGAATGGTAGCATTGAATTCTTTAATAAACAGTCTAAAAATCTATTATTTAATGTTTCACAGGCTACTTCTACAGGCATTTCTTCTATCACTCAAAATATTGGAAAAGTAAGAAACAGAGGGGTAGAGATAGAGCTTAATTATAATATTTTAAAAAATAAAAATTGGTCCGTTTCTATCGGTGCAAATGCTACAATTATTTCGAACAAATTGACTCACTTACCTGATGTCAATAGAGAAAATGGTATTATCTCTGGCAGTAAAAAGCTTATGGAAGGACATTCTATTTATGATTTTTGGTTGAGACAATGGTGGGGAGTTGATTCTGATAATGGAAACGGATTGTATTATCTTGACACAGATGCTTATAATGAAACCGATGGAACCCTTACTACAACTATAGCTAATACAGTAGTTGAGAAAGATGGTAAACAATTGACAAATTCTTATGCTTATGCTAAATATGATTACAGTGGATCCGCCATACCTGACGTTTATGGAGGATTTAATTTGAATGTGGGATATAGAGGTTTTGAACTAGGAGCTGTCTTTTCTTACTCATTGGGAGGTAAAATGTTAGATACCAACTATGCTGATCAAATGAGTATGGCTAATTACGGTTATTCAATGAATAAAGATGTGCTCAAAGCGTGGAAAGAAGCAGGAGACATAACATCAGTTCCTCGATTGGATGCTAATACAACACATGCTACTAACATTGGACAGACATATTCAACTCGGTGGCTAACCAGCTCTGATTATTTAAACTTACGATCGGTTAATCTCTCTTACTCTTTACCAAAAAGTTTAATTCAACCGATTATGCTGAAAAGCGCACGTTTAAGCTTGAGCGCAGAAAATTTATTTATGCTGAAAGCTCGTCAAGGTTTGAACCCACAAGGAAATTATTCCGGCATAACTTATAATGAATACTTGCCAGCTAGGACTTTTACTTTGGGAGTAAACATTGCCTTCTAATTTAAATGAATTATAAAAAGAATAGATATATGAAACATATTAAAAACATAACCTTAGGAATACTGACACTTGCTATGCTAAGTGCAACAAGTTGTTCAGGAGACTATTTGGACACGACCCCAACTGAGTCCGTTTCAAGTACTACGATGGCTACCTCATTAGATAATCTCTATTTAGCACTAAATGGGATACATCGTAAAATGGTTTCTCAAGATTTGGAAATTCAAGCAATGGGTGGAGAACCTGGTTTTATGTTATCTCGCGAAGCTCTTGGCGATGATTTTACTTGGAGTACAAATACTTGGCTACAAGCAAGCCATTTAGCTTGGGGTGCAAATACTAATGCTAGCAGCGTATACAATGCAGGTGTATGGAAAACATACTATCAATTTATTCTAAATGCTAATCTGATTCTGGAGAATCTTGAAACTTTAGAGGCTTCTAAAGAATTTTCTGATTCAGAACAAGAACTTTATAATCATATTAAAGGTGAATGTCTATGCATTCGTGCATGGTCTCACTTCCAATTGGTACAGTATTATGCAAAAAGTTATGTAACAGGTACCACTAATACTCAGTTAGGCGTTCCTTATCGTTTGTCTTCAGCAACAGTAAATATGGCTCGTAATACTGTTGAAGAGGTTTATACAAACATTAATACCGACCTTGATGAAGCAATAACTTTGTTAGCTGATTATGATGCCAATCTAAACCATTATACAGAGAAAGTAGCCTATGGTTTGAAAGCGCGCGTAGCACTAACTCAACAAAATTATAGTGTTGCTGCAGCTAACGCTGTTGAAGCTATTAATGTAGCCGAGTTAGAAGGACTTAATATCATGACTGCCGACCAGTTAACTTCTGGCTTTGCTGATATTACTACAGATACAGAAGATGCAATGTACGCTGCAATGACTCAGGACGACCAGACTGTTTATTTCTATTCATTCTATGCTTATATGTCTTGGAACTTTAATGCCAGTGCCATTCGTACAGGCGTAAAATGTATTAGTCAGTCAACTTATGATTTAATGTCTAGTACTGATTTGCGTCGTCAATGGTGGGACCCAACGGGTACCGCTACAGTACCGTCTACCAGCTATACCAAACGAGCTTATCAGAATCGCAAGTTTACTGCTCGTTCTACTGCTGATGCGGTTGGAGATGTTGCTTTTATGCGCCTTTCCGAAATGTATTTGATTGCAGCTGAAGCTTATGCGCGCGCTGGAGAAGATGCAAATGCCAAGCAATATTTACAAACTTTTTTGGCTGAGCGTGATCCATCCTATACCGATTTAGGAAATACGGGCGATGCATTAGCAGAGGAAGTTATGAATCATCGTCGTATTGAACTATGGGGTGAAGGATTTCGCTGGTTTGACTTAAAACGTCTGAATTTGCCCTGCGAACGTACCGGATCAAATTTTAACATTGCATTCTGCGGTTTCTTATCAAAAACCCAAGATGAAGATGGTTGGATTTATGAAATTCCAAAAGCAGAAACAGATTACAATGATTTAATGGTAACAAATTACTAATTTATTAACAAAATAAGTATGAAGTAGTTTCTAAAA
>DBTL01000034.1:0-11476 GCA_002307035.1 Bacteroides sp. UBA1317 | reverse complement strand
TTTTAGAAACTACTTCATACTTATTGTCCTTTCCCTGTTTTCAAAAAACATGTAATCAATAAGAAGATTGTAAAACAGAAAACTAGATATACTCCAAAATAAAATATCAACAAAATTATCGACACCTTTAACGTTAAACCCAGAAGATTAGGTTTAAAACAGCTATTTGAAAAACACGAGAAAAATCACAGCAGAACAAGGAAGTATTTAATGAAGTTCTAAAACAGGTCTTTAAAGTGTCATCTATAGCATATAATAAGTCAATCCAAGTACTCACTAAACATTTCAATATCACACTTATTCTATATTTTGCAACGACTTTTTTCACTACATTAAAAGATTATTGATAATTTTACTCTAATAAAATAAGCAATATCATAATATAATCTCCACATCAACAAGACTTTGCACAATATAAGTAGGTTGAAAGGATAGCTCTGTTGCCCCCTTTACATTATAATAAATCTGATGCATGCCTACTCCTCTCGCACCCACGATATCAGCATCCCAACTATCTCCAATCATCAGAGAATCTGCAAGTTGGGATTGAGTAGCTGATAGAGCATAGTGGAAGATCTGCGGCCATGGTTTCATCACTCCAATGTCATCGGAGAGAATAATCTTTTTAAAATAACCGTCAATGCCGGCTGAGCGCATCTTATGATATTGAAGTTCCCGAAAGCCATTAGAGAGGATATAAAGATTATACTTAGGGAACAAATACTCAAGCAATTCTTTAGCATAAGGCATCAAATTACTTTTAGTAGGAATTACAGCAAAGAAATCGTCGGAATAGGTTTTCGCCAGAACTTCATCAGGCACGTTCACTGCTTGAAGGGGGTACAGAAACCGTTGGTTATTTAATTCTTCTTTGGTGATATTGCCATCGCCATACTCTATCCACAACTCGGCGTTCCTCTTTTGATAAAGAGTATAGAAGTGTTGAAAAGAATCAAAATAACGATTGAGCTTGTGTTTAAAATACATTTCTTCAAATGTATCGCGGGCATTAACGGAAAAAGCCCAAAGAGTATCATCCAGATCGAAGAATAGGTTCTTATATTTCATTACTATAGAATCAAATGGTATAAAAAATATGTCAATATGCTATTCTTGAAATAACATATTGACATATCATATTTATGAGTGAGACGAAGCTTACTTCACTTGCATAACCAAATATTTGGATACACTCCAGAAATCTTTTGGATTGGTAATCTTTAAAGTTAACTGTCCTTTATCATCTTTATCTAAGCTATACGAACTTGTTGGATGGTTGGTCAACACTTCAACACGCTTAGAATACAACTTGATCTCTTTCGTTGTACGAATGTCAATCTGAGTAAAGTAGTCTTTATTAAAGTCTGAGCTCTTAAGCACATCTCCGCTTTGAAGAATCTTTTGTGATTTCAACTCTGATTTGGTACCAAAAACAAACCAAGCGGTGTTGATTGCTCTGTCTTGTTCTGAAACCGTTTGTGCTTTAGCTTCATTCTCAGCCGTAAGCGATTCTTTGTCGGCTGACAAACCGGTTACCGCAGCGTCCAATTCTTGAATGCGGATGTTCTTAGAAGCTAGCTCAGCTTGCAACTCTTCGATGCGCTGTGTCTTCGCTGCCAATTCAGCCGTCAAAGCTTCAACTGCTTTCTTCAATTGGGCAGAATTGTTTTTACTATTCTTAAGCATAGACTGCAATTTTGCTATCTGAGCTTTGTTCTCTTCCATTGTTTTGCTAATGAACTCAATATCCGAAGCGATCTGTTGCTTAGCCGAAGCAGCATTCTCGGTTATGGTACCACGTTGCAAATCAACACGACTTTCAGCTGTATTGATCTGACGGAAGCCTTCTTGAATTTCATTGAAAGTGCCCATCATCTCATCCAACTCTGAATTGCGTTGAGTCAATTCCATCAAGAGTGAATCATTTTCCGCTTTAAGTTGGTCTTTATTACCACCTTTGTTATCACACGAAGCCAAAAAGGCCACGCATACAAATAAAATTGCTAACTTTTTCATACGTTTCTGTTTTACGTTTCTTAATGAAGTGTTATTTCTAATCGTCTATTCCTCCTATTACTATTACAATCTCACCTCTGGGATCGGTTTTGGTGAAGTGTTCCACCAATTCGGTTAAACTACCACGCACAGTTTCTTCGTAAAGTTTAGAGATTTCTCTTGAAACTGAAGCCCGCCTATCGGGGCCGAAGTATTCTACAAACTGAGTTAATGTCTTCAAAAGACGATGAGGTGATTCATAAAAGACCATCGTACGTTTTTCTTCCACCAAAGATTTCAGCTTGGTCATCCGTCCTTTCTTTTGAGGTAGAAAACCCTCGAAGCAAAATCGTTCATTAGGCAAACCTGATGCCACAAGTGCGGGGACAAAAGCTGTTGCCCCGGGCAAACACTGCACTTCTATACCATTGCGAACACACTCACGCACCACAAGAAAACCCGGATCGGAGATTCCCGGTGTACCTGCATCTGAAATGAGTGCAACCGTCTCTCCCGCCTTCATCCTATTAACAACGTTCTCCACCGTTTTATGTTCATTAAACTTATGATGAGACTGCATCGTGTTTTTTATTTCAAAATGCTTTAGAAGAATTCCCGAAGTACGAGTATCTTCTGCTAAAATCAAATCTGCTTCTTTTAGCATTCGAATAGCCCGAAATGTCATGTCTTCAAGATTACCTACCGGAGTAGGAATTACATATAATTTCCCCATCTCTTCGCTAATTGAAATATTTCTTTAAAAGTTCAGTAAAATCAATCACAACCTCTTCCTCTGCGTCGCTATCTAACTCGGAAGAGAGATAAAGCAAAGCATCAGCAAGAGTCTTTTTAATGCTTAACTGTTCCAACACGGTATTCATCCGATTAGCATCACCATGGAACAATTCACGAGCAAAACGAAAAGAATCATTCAGACTCATTGCTTGCCGTAATCCTCCTACCGGTATTATTTGTTCAGCCAAAATGGTTGTTGCAATAGGGGCTACTACCTGTGGAACCGAATCTATCGCACTCTCTGAAATAGTTTCTTCGGGCACAATCATGGCATCGGAATGAATGGTAGCTTGAAAACTTGTGTCTACATTTTTAATCAAATAGTCTTTCCCATCTAGCTGTTGTAATAAAGCATCTAAGCGTGAGCGCATCTGCAAGACAGTGCGCTTAGCCACCTCTTTTAAAGGTGAATCGGGTTCATGCGAAATAACATCTATCAGGCATTTCAACTCCTGAACATCTAATTCTATGTCGGTTAATAATGTTTGCATACGATTTTCATCACTGAATGATATCGCAAATGTAGAAATAAATAATGAAAAAAAGTCGATAAGCAAACAAAAGTGCTACTTTTGCAATTAAATATAACACACTTTATAATGGTACTATTTTCGGAGGATCAGATACAAGAAACAAAAATGAGAGGAAGAATTGAAGTTATTTGCGGATCAATGTTTTCGGGAAAAACAGAAGAGTTGATCCGTCGGTTAAAACGGGCTAAATTTGCACGCCAACGCGTAGAAATATTCAAGCCTGCTATTGACACTCGTTATTCAGAGGAGGATGTAGTATCCCACGATAGCAATTCAATTTCCTCTACTCCTATTGATTCTTCGGCAAGTATATTGCTATTTACATCCGAAATAGATGTGGTAGGCATTGATGAAGCCCAATTTTTCGACAGTGGCTTGATAGAAGTATGCAACCAGTTGGCCAATAATGGCATTCGAGTAATTATAGCCGGATTGGATATGGACTTCAAGGGACTTCCGTTTGGGCCTATACCCGGACTTTGCGCCATTGCCGACGAAGTATCTAAAGTACACGCTATCTGTGTAAAATGTGGACAACTAGCCTCTTTCTCGCATCGCACAGTAAAAAGTGAAAAACAAGTATTATTAGGAGAAACTGAAGAGTACGAACCCTTATGCCGTGAATGCTATGTGCGAGCCAGACAAGGAGATAAAGGTAATACTTAAAAGAAAATTGCAATATGCTAGAAAAGAAAATAACATTTGATAGTTTTATTCGCATGGTACTAGGGATAGGTATCATTGTAGGCGTTTTAATGCTCATTGAACGATTGAGTGGCGTATTATTACCTTTTTTTATTGCATGGCTCATTGCTTATCTTCTTTATCCGCTAGTTAAGTTCTTCCAATATAAACTACGGCTGCGTAACAGAGTCATAGCTATTATCTGCGCATTGCTAACCTTAGTTCTAGTAGTCGGCGGAGCTTCGTACATACTAATACCTCCTGCCATTGAAGAGTTTAGTAGAGTACAAGATTTACTGACTATTTACTTTGCAGATGGAATAGATAGCACTAACATACCTAAAGTCTTATCAAAGTTCATACACCAGAACGTAGATATAGAAGCAATTAATAGAATGCTGAGTCAAGAAAACATAGCCGAAGCCACCAAAAACATTGTACCTAGATTATGGACATTGCTGTCTGACTCCATTGACTTTTTATTCAGCATATTAGCTTCTCTTATCATATTACTTTATGTAGTTTTCATTTTATTAGACTATGAATCGATTGCTGAAGGATGGATCCATTTATTACCTGAAAAGTATCGCTATTTTGCCACAACACTGGTACAAGATGTGCAGAAAGGGATGAACAAATACTTCAGAGGACAAGCACTTGTAGCATTCTGTGTAGGCATTCTGTTCTGCATAGGTTTCTTAATCATCGATTTTCCACTGGCGATAGGGCTAGGAGTTTTTATTGGTGTATTAAACCTAGTTCCATATCTAAAAATTATTGGTTTTATACCTACTATTGCCCTGGCAATATTAAAAGCAGCCGATACAGGAGGTGATTTCTGGATTATACTTGCATCTGCATTTGCCGTTTTTGCAATAATACAAACGATAGAAGATGTAATAATCGTACCCAAAGTTATGGGTAAGATAACTGGATTAAACCCTGCAATCATCCTGCTGTCTCTTTCAATTTGGGGGAGTTTAATGGGAATATTAGGCATGATCATAGCCCTACCTATAACAACTCTTCTACTTTCATATTATCAACGCTTCATTGTTGGCCACGAGAGAATTAATCAAAAAGTAAAGGAATCAACTGATAATCAGCCAATAAAGAGCAACGAAGAAAAATAAATGAAAGTTTTTCGTGCATGTTTCTTGCATTTTAAAGAAATACCTTTATCTTTGCACCCGCTTAACAGCAATAAAGGATCGATTCGCTAGCTCAGCAGGTAGAGCACAACACTTTTAATGTTGGGGTCCTGGGTTCGAGCCCCAGGCGGATCACCAAAAAAGAACGAAAGTTCACTATTTGTAGCCTCTTAAATTAATTATTTAGGAGGCTATTTTTTTCTTATATTCCACAAATAACGCTCCTAAAGAAGCACAAACCGTCAACCCCAATAAATTATTGGACAACAATCTAGGAAATCTTACACATTAATAAATCGAAAAACAATATCTTTGCAACTAAAACAACAATAGAACTGATGAAAATCAATACTTTATTGAGCATGTTTGCTCCAAAAGATGTTAAGTTTCTTCCAATGCTGGCAGAAACGGCTTCAATTCTGGCTCAGTCATCCATCTATCTTCAAGAGCTTTTCTCTTGTGAGGATAAAGAACACAGAGATGAATTATGCCGGTTGATTAAAGCTGAAGAAGTGAAAGGCGATATCGTTACCGGAAGTATTATCCACGAGTTAAATAACACATTCATTACTCCTTTTGACAGAGAAGACGTCCATGCTCTTGCAGATGTTATGGATGATGTTATTGATGTAATCAACCGTTCTGCACAGAAAGTGCTTCTTTACCAGCCCCTCTCTTTTCCTACACACGCTGCTTCACTAGTTGAGATTATTAAAAAAGGTAGCGATGAAATTTTAAGTGCAGCAAACGAGTTATCTAATATGAAGAAAACCGACCTTCGCCTTCGTGCTCATTGCAAAGAAATAAAAAGGTTGGAAGAAGAAGCTGATGCCGTTTACGAAGAAGCTATTATGTCTCTTTTTAAAGAAGAGAAAAGCTCTGTTGAACTGATCAAACTCAAAGAAATTATTCAGGAGCTTGAGAAAGCAGTAAATAAGATTAATAGCACAGGAAAGGTGATCACTACTATCCTCGTAAAATACGCTTAGTAAATAGAGTTATATGATATTATTGATTATTGTTATTGCATTAGGACTCATCTTCGACTTTATCAACGGTTTTCATGATGCAGCCAATTCTATTGCAACGGTCGTAACAACCCGTGTTCTAACTCCTTTTCAAGCCGTTCTGTGGGCTGCAGCATTTAATTTCATCGCATTCTTCGTTGCCAAATATATTTTTGGCGAGTTTGGCATTGCCGACACTGTGTCTAAAACAGTTTTGAAGGAATACATTACACTTCCTATTATTCTCTCGGGCCTGATAGCCGCTATTAGCTGGAACCTTGCAACATGGTGGTCGGGAATTCCTTCTTCGTCCTCACATACTTTGATTGGTGGATTTGCAGGAGCAGCAATTTGCGCCTCAGGTTTCCAAGCAATCCATACTGCTGTGATTATAAAAATCGCCCTATTTATCATTTTGGCTCCACTCATTGGCATGATCATCTCGGCAATGATTACAATTGGAGTGTTGTGGATATTTAAGGGAGTGAATGCCCGAACTGCTGAGAATTCATTTAGAAAGCTTCAGCTGATATCTTCCGGGTTATTTAGTTTGGGACATGGGTTAAATGATTCTCAAAAAGTAATGGGTATTATTGCCACAGCTATGATTTCCTACGGTGCTATTGATTCAGTTGAATCAATGCCCGATTGGGTTCCTCTATCTTGTTTTGCAGCTATAGGCTTAGGTACTATGAGTGGTGGATGGCGTATTGTTAAAACGATGGGAAGTAAAATAACAAAGGTTACCGCCTTGGAGGGCGTATGTGCTGAGACAGCAGGTGCCCTTACCCTTTTCATCACTGAGATTCTTAAGATTCCTGTAAGTACTACACACACCATCACAGGCTCTATCATGGGAGTAGGAGCAGTCAAAAGATTATCTGCCGTTCGTTGGGGAGTTACTATAAACTTAATGTGGGCATGGGTGCTTACAATACCAGTCAGTGCACTACTTGCCAGTATTATCTATTTAATCGTCGACTTTATTGGCATTAAATAAATAAAAGACCTGCTGCTATGAAAGTAGCAGGTATAAACCTGCTTATATTATTTTGTGATCAGCGCCGTAGCATAAGCGGAGATTCCTTCTTCACGCCCGGTAAATCCGAGTTTCTCTGTGGTAGTGGCTTTGATAGAAATATCATCAACATCAATGCCCATTACGTCTGCAAGAGTCTCTTGCATGGCAGGAATGTGAGCTTTCAACTTAGGACGTTCAGCACAAACGGTTGCATCAATATTGCCGATCTGATATCCCTTACTACGAAGAAGTTCTACTGTTTTACTCAGAAGTATTTTACTGTCTATATTCTTAAACTCACCGGCAGTATCGGGAAAATGATAGCCAATGTCGCGCAGATTGGCTGCTCCTAACAAAGCATCACAAATGGCATGTACCAACACATCAGCATCAGAATGGCCAAGTAAGCCTTTCTCGTGTTCAAGACGGATACCCCCTATCCATAATTCGCGATTTTCGACCAATTGATGAACATCGAATCCAAATCCTACTCTTATTTTCATTGATTTAGTTTTTTCTTTAACATATTACCTAAACTAACTCGGCAAGGAGATATCGCCCAAGAAGGCTTTCAACGAATATAAAAATCAAGCAGTTTTTCCTCTTCCAGATAACCTTGCAAATGCTGGCCAACGCTAACCGGGCCTACTCCGGAGGGTGTACCTGTAAATAACAAATCACCTATTTTCAGTGTAACAAAACGACTGACATAAGCGATAATATCATCTATCCGAAAGAGCATATCCGCAGTAAAACCTTGCTGAACAGTTTTATCATCAATATTCAGATGAAAATGTAGTTGCTGCACATCAGCAAACCGGTCGACAGGCACAAATTTCCCGATGGCAGCAGAATCATCAAAACCCTTGCAGAGTTCCCAAGGATGTCCTGCTTCACGAAACTTACGCTGCAAATCACGGGCAGTGAAATCAATGCCTACTGTGACGGCGTCATAATAGCGAGGAGCAAAGCGAGGGGCAATGTTCTTGCCCAAACGATTGATACGAACCACTATTTCAGTTTCGTAATGTATCTCTTCAGAAAAATCTGGTATGAAAAAGGGTTTACAGTCTTTAAGTATAGCTGAATCAGGCTTCATAAAGATAACCGGCTCTTCGTTGACAGATGTATGCCCCAGCTCTTTATTATGCTGAGCGTAATTCATCCCTATAGCTATAATCTTCATTAGCGCTCATTAAAATTTAAACGATTGAACATGACTGCCAAATGGGCATATAGAGAAGTGTTTTGCACGACAATATCTTCCGGTACACGTATACGAAAAGGAGTAAAATTCCATACAGCTTTGATGCCTCCGCCCACCATCGTATCGGTTATTTGCTGAGCAATTTCAATAGGTACGGTAAGAACACCAATATTAACTTCATATTCTCTCATTTTCTTCGTAAAATCATTCGAATGAAAAATAGGAATTCCATTAATACTTGTTCCTACAATATCTGGATTGACATCGAATGCTGCAACTATCTTCAGCCCAAAATGAGTCAAGCCCGAGTCGCGCAACAAAGCACCACCTAGGCTGCCAACGCCAAAAAGAAAAGCTTTGTGCATATTGGTAAAGCCAAGAAAATCTTCGAGAACCTCTATCAGAACATCTACTTCATAGCCCACACGTGTACGGCCTGTAATATTAACATAAGAAAGGTCCTTAGCTATCTGAGACGCATCAATGTTGATCTCCTTAGAAATTTGAGTGGAGGAAACATATTGTTCTCCTTTCTGCTTTAGCAATTTGACATTAGAAAGATACCACGGAAGCCTGCGTAATGTAGGTTCCGGCACTTTTGCGATATCTTTGTGATGTATTTGATTGCTCATAGAAACTTATTGCTTTAACGTTAGTGAAGGACAAAATTACATCTTTTTTCGGGATTGCAAATTTTATCGAGCAAAAGCTTAACATAATTTCTATATAAAAATAAATAGGTTAAGCCCCTGAAAGTTTACTTTGGCAAGGATATACTGGCAGAAACTCCTGTGGAATGATGTTTCAAATAATCAAACCCGCCAAAAACACCTATACGGGCAAAGTCAAGAAATCCAACAGAATATCCAATTTCAAAATAAGGTTTACGATCATAGGCTATAAGCGAACGCAGATGCAGGGCCTCGTCAAAACCTTTCTTTTGAAGAAAAGGTAGGTGCTTAAGTAGCAAATAGGGAGTGCTCCACATCAAATTGGTTTGCGCCCAACGAGTAGCAGTAGAGTAACTGTAATTGCCAGGGAGTGAAAACCCTTCACTAAATCCTCGTTCGGTGAACGGAAGATTGGTCGTCGCAAAATGCTTATAATCAGGAAATTGCAAACCTTTAGCATGAAAGAAAGCTCCGGCATTTGCATACCAGTTCAGACGATTGAACATCCCAAACTCCACCGTTTGCTTTGCGGAAAATTCAACACGGTGATAAGAGGAAATATATCTACTTCCATTCATCGGAAAAGCACGTTCATAGCCCAACGTAAAGGTAGGAAAAGCAGAATCCTCATATTTCTTCTTTCCTTCCACCATGTGGTAATAATGCGCAGGAGTATAAGCTAAAATAAAAGATGATTTCAAGAGATCATTTTCCGGCATTGCCACAAACTTGCTGTTTCCGGGAATATTAGACTTTGCCGATTGATTAAACAAACTACCGGAAATGGTATTGTCCAATGTTCTTCTGCGCTGCCATTGAAGTGAAGTCGAAAATTGTAATCCATTGGTCAATTCAATGTTATTACCCAAAGAGAAAAAATGTTTTTCGTATAGCTTCACTTCATTACGGGCAAAAAGTAGAGAGGATATACCATTGAATAAGCGTGACTCTCCATTCTCATCGTTATAATCAGCAGAAAGTACGCCTCCACTTATTGTTAAATTTCCTCCTCTGCGAGGTGCATACTCGAGAGAAAGGGAGCCACTACCCAAAAGTTTTTTGCGAGAAGTGGTATAATATAGCCTAGGCGCAAAACTTAGAGCCGATTTCTTTGATAGATTTATTCCTGCTGTCAGCTTCGCTCCTACCCAAAGTCCATCAACAAAGTTATATTCAGGCATATAAGAAGCAAGACTATAAAGGCGCAACCAAGCATTCTTGTCTTTTGTGCGGAATGTATTGCCAGAGACTAGTGTATTTAAAATTCCATCCGATGAGCCAATAGCAACACTAGAAGAACCATCCCTCTTCTTTGTGAGAGAATCTTTCACGACTGTCAGCTTCTCTTTGCGTACATAGCTTTCCATTTCTTCAGGTCGCAAAGGCACACTCCTCACAGTATCCCAATACAACGAATCTTTTTGCCCTGCCAGAGAATCCGTTTTCGTGTTGGTTTCGCTTGCCCTTGACCTTCGTTCGTATTTTTTTTTAGAGCGAAGAGTATCAGAAAATTCAATGGACTTTGTCATCAGTTTCGATAGCTTGTAAGCGTCAGCAGTGGAGAGTTCTTCTTTCGAAGTGATCTGTTCTATTTGCTCAAGCACCTTCCGTTGCTTCTTGGGCATAAGACGTGCAGCAGTAGCCTTTGCATTGGCTGCGGGAGTTAACTGTTGGGGCGTAAGCGGTTCCTTGTTTGTCTCAACCTTTCGATAATGTACTGCTGCAAGATAAGAAGCTTCCGCTTTAATACCTACAACGTCAATAACACAATTCATGCTGGTAGAAGTAGCAAGGAATACCGTAGGTTTCACTTCCTTGCAAGTCACTTTTATAGTCGCCTTTAATCCACCTCCATCTAATGATAATTCGGCAGCAGAAATACACCAAAGATCTTCTATAATATACAAATAGCCCGAAAGCAACTTAGGACTATTTTTTTTCGGAATCACCCGAATCTTGTTCACTAAGTATTCTCCTTCGGCATAACAACCTTCAATTTTGAAGCGGTAATAAGAAAAAGCACCGGGGCTCAAAGGGGAAACCTTTCCAAACAATTCCGGTGCATACATATTAACAGTAGTCAAACCAAGATTAACCTTAACTTCATCAGGAAAAGAGTTGGAATAAGCTTTTATTTGATTTTCCCATTTATTGGGTGCTGTAAAAGAGACCTCACGTTGTTCTTCGAGAACAAACAACTTACCTTGCAATTTTTTTGATGTCTTCCTTACTTCTTTAGACAATTTGAAGATGAAAGGAATTTCTTTCACTTTACCCGTACCTTTGAGATAGGTTCCTGCAGTAAAGCTCTTCAGTTGATTTCTATAATAAGGAGCGCGAGCGATTGCATGCCGAATGACAGTGTATGCCGGATCTTCTGCATTGCGATGTATGCTTACCTCATTCAACTGA
>DBTL01000061.1 GCA_002307035.1 Bacteroides sp. UBA1317 | reverse complement strand
GCCCGTAACATCTCAAAAAATACTACGATCATCATTCCGGAACACAATATACCGGCATTCAGACCTGCAAAAGAATTATCTATTGCAGTAAAAAAATAGCAATTAATAAGAGTATTAACCTAATAAAATGTAGAAGCTATGCCAAGCGGAAAAAAGAAGAAAAGACATAAAATGTCTACGCACAAGCGTAAGAAAAGACTAAGAAAGAACAGACATAAAAGCAAAAAATGATTTTTTAGTCTGCTGGACAGAAATAAAGAACAAACTTGTAAAGCTAATGTCTTTCAAGTTTGTTCTTTGTTTAAAGGCACTAATCATGAACAAATAATTAATTTAAACGTTCATTTTTAAATAAATAATACAGGAAACAGTAGTGACAAGCGAATTAGTAGTAGACGTACAGCCCAAAGAAGTATCTATAGCCTTACTTGAAGATAAAAGTTTGGTTGAACTTCAAAGCGAAGGAAGAAATATATCTTTCTCTGTGGGCAATATGTATTTAGGCCGCATTAAGAAATTAATGCCGGGACTAAATGCCTGCTTTGTAGATGTTGGTTACGAGAAAGATGCTTTCCTTCATTATTTAGACCTAGGACCTCAATTTAACTCACTCGAAAAGTACGTAAAGCAAACGTTAAGCGACAAAAAAAAGCTTGCTCCAATTACCAAAGCAACCATACTTCCCGATCTCGAAAAAGATGGCACTATAGCCAATCTACTAAAGGTGGGACAAGAAGTAGTGGTGCAAATTGTTAAGGAACCTATCTCAACTAAAGGGCCAAGGCTTACCTCCGAAATTTCGTTCGCAGGAAGATACTTGGTACTAATTCCTTTTAATGATAAGGTTTCTGTATCTCAAAAAATTAAATCGGGAGAAGAACGAGCCCGCCTGAAACAGTTACTAATGAGCATAAAGCCGAAAAATTTCGGGGTGATTGTTCGTACTGTAGCAGAAGGCAAGCGCGTTGCCGAACTCGACGGAGAGCTTAAAGTTCTGTTAAAACATTGGGAAGAGAGCATTACTAAAGTGCAAAAGGCTACCAAGTTTCCAACACTCATTTATGAGGAAACAAGCCGTGCTGTCGCTTTGTTGCGAGATCTGTTTAATCCTTCTTTCGAAAACATCTTCGTTAACAATGAAGCTGTGTATAACGAAATAAGAGATTATGTCGCTTTGATCGCACCTGAACGTGAAAACCTTGTAAAACTATACAAGGGTCAACTCCCTCTTTATGACAATTTCGGTATCACCAAACAAATTAAATCATCATTTGGCAAAACCATTTCTTACAAAAGTGGAGCCTATCTGATCATTGAGCACACCGAGGCGCTTCACGTTGTAGACGTGAACAGCGGTAACCGCACCAAGAATGCTAATGGACAGGAAGGAAACGCTCTTGAAGTTAATCTGGGAGCAGCCGATGAGTTAGCTCGCCAATTGCGATTAAGAGATATGGGTGGTATTATCGTGATTGACTTCATTGATATGAATGAAGCAGAAAATCGTCAAAAGCTTTACGAACGAATGTGTGCCAATATGCAGAAGGACAGGGCGAGACACAACATCTTGCCACTAAGTAAATTCGGACTAATGCAAATTACCCGTCAACGAGTTCGTCCGGCAATGGACGTTAATACTCTTGAGACCTGTCCTACTTGCTTTGGAAAAGGTACCATTAAATCCTCTATCCTCTTTACTGATACTTTAGAGAGTAAAATTGAATATCTGGTCTATAAATTGAAGGTTAAGAAATTCTCATTACACATCCACCCGTACATTGCTGCATACGTAAATCAGGGATTTGTTTCACTGAAACGTAAATGGCAAATGAAGTATGGGCTCGGCATCAAGATCATTCCCAATCAGAAATTAGCTTTCTTGGAATATATATTCTATGATTCCAATGGAGAAGAAATTGATATGAAGGAAGAATTTGAAATTAAATAAAAAGAAGGCTGCCATTGAAAAAATGAGCAGCCTTCTTTTTATTCAATATACAAGAAGACAGCAAAGATGTGTATAAATAAAAACAAATGAACTCTTTTCAAAGGAAGTAGGATATTTCCTCTTTGTCAGCATAAGAATAAACAGAGAATCATTTATATTTGTAATCGGAAAATAAACAGAGAATGAAAATACTATACTACATTTACCAAATTTGTATTGCGCTACCTGTTTTAGTCATACTCACAATTATTACAGCAATAGTGACCACCATCGGTTCGCTATTGGGAGGCGCGCATATTTGGGGATACTATCCCGGCAAAATCTGGTCACAATTGATTTGTCTTTTCTTATTGATATCCGTAAAGGTTCATGGGCGTGAAAAACTACATAAACGGACTTCGTATGTATTTGTACCCAACCATCAGGGAGCTTTCGATATTTTCTTAATCTATGGATTTTTAGGACGGAATTTCAAATGGATGATGAAAAAGAGTTTAAGAAAAATTCCGCTGGTAGGAAAAGCTTGCCAAAGCGCAGGACATATTTTCGTAGATCGATCCGGACCTAAAAAAGTATTAGAAACCATTCATAAGGCTAAAGAATCACTGACAAATGGCGTCTCTCTTGTTGTTTTCCCTGAAGGAGCACGTACTTTTACAGGGCACATGGGGTATTTCAAAAAAGGTGCTTTCCAATTAGCAGATGATTTGCAACTCCCCGTTGTACCAGTAACCATTGACGGCTCTTTTGAAATATTACCGCGTACAGGGAAATGGATTCATCGCCACTGCATGATACTCACCATACATGAGCCAATTTTCCCCAAAAGCAAGGGTCTCGAAAACATCAAAACAACCATGAATGAAGCTTATACCGCTGTAGAGAGTAGTTTGCCGGAAAAATACAAGGGAATGGTACGAAATGAAGATCAGGATTAAAACTTAACTAAGGATGTATAGATGCATTCTGCTCCATGCGATGACGCTCCTCAAGCAACTGCATGTTTTCTTGTGCTTTTGTAAGAAACTCTTTCACCATTTTATTATCTTTGAAAGTTGAAGGTGCATCTTTCACAAGATCTTCTATCTGTGGAGTCATAAGAGGATAAGGCAAATTGCTACAAAGCATCATGAAGACACTTGGTCCAAGAATATTCTCATAATTGTCAGAAATAAACTTCTTAACATATATATTCATCTCATTGGCTAAAGCCTCGCCTTCTTTATTTAGCTCTTCATGAATATCAGATAAGTTTGCTCCATCCATAACCATTCTGGCTTCTTTGCGCTCCAAATCCTCTATTTTAAGATCCATCGCATTCTTTTTATCAATAAACTCATAAAGAGCATTATTCAAAGGTGTACCTTTGGCAGTCATTTGTGTATCATCAATAGAAATAGTGATGGCCCCGCTTTCAAGGACCAGAGGCATAATACTTTCATCATCCATATATAGAGTCACCATCAGAACAGAATCGACAGGGCCTTTCATGGTAAATAAACCATGAATGACTTCCGCAGAATCAATAGAAATCCATTCGCCATTTTGAAGTACTTTCAGGAAAAGTTTTTTCCCATCAAGACTTGTCACGGACGAAGTACCTTCTATTTTATACTTACTTCCACAAGAAGTAAGAGACAAAAGCAGAAATAAAAGAAGAAAGAGTCTATTCACATTCATCCAATTTACATATTACAAGCCATGAATTGGGAGTCACATCTTGATAAAGACGCTAACAACCACAACTCAACGCCTTTCAATGGTTCTGATGACAAAGTTACAATCAAATCCCAATGAAAAGAAACATTTTATTAATATTTAAAATTTGTAAGACTTCTTTCTTTAATAAACCTTATAAACAGCCAAGTCAGACCGTTTTTTTCGATTAGTTTACCTAAATTTGCATATTAGTGCCTTTACAAAGGCAAGATTGAACGTGAAACGAGTGCTATAGATAACCAAATATTAAACAATTATACTAAAATAGATGCTTCACCCCCTTTTGCTCCACTTGCCAAACCAAGATTATAATTCATAAATATATAATTAAATTAAACTCATGAACAAATTTAAACTCTATCTATTAGTGTTAGTCGCCTTAATGGCTTGTTCCGCCAAAGCGGACGAGGGCATGTGGTTACTGCAAATGATGCAGCAACAAAATTCCATTGACATGATGAAGAAACAAGGTTTGAAGCTAAATGCTGCAGACTTGTACAATCCCAACGGTGTATCACTGAAAGATGCAGTCGGCATTTTCGGAAGAGGATGCACGGGAGAAGTTATTTCGGCTGAAGGATTGGTTTTAACGAATCACCACTGTGGCTACGCCTCCATTCAGCAACATAGTTCAGTGGAACATGATTATCTGACCGATGGCTTTTGGGCTACATCCAGAGACAAAGAACTGGTTACACCGGGATTAACCTTCACGTTCATCGAAAGAATAGAAGATATCACCGACATCGTGAATGCCAAAATAGCTGCTAAAGAAATCACTGCAACCCAATCGTTTACCGGCCAATTCTTAAACTCATTGGCACAAGAGCTTTATAGCAAAAGTGACTTGAAAGGGAAAAAAGGCATTGTTCCGCAAGCCTTACCATTCTATGCCGGAAACAAGTTCTATATGTTCTATAAAAAAGTATACTCGGATGTTCGTATGGTTGCAGCTCCCCCTTCGTCAGTAGGAAAGTTTGGTGGTGAAACGGACAACTGGATGTGGCCACGTCATA